>JBDRJI010000087.1:0-10531 GCA_043815105.1 archaeon | reverse complement strand
ATCTGTCTTTTTATTTTTGCGAAATGTAAATTGCGAGTAGACTCCTGGTGTGGGCGTATAATTGAACTTTACCTCAACAATTCAATATGAATTACCAACACCCCACATCTCTCTTCCTTTTCCTTAGAATAAACTCGACTTAAAATTTCTTTCTCGTAGTCCTTAATTTTATCACCAAAAACACTATACAATTTTTCAAAAGAAGGAAACCTCGAAAGTCCAACAACCCGCACAAATAAAACCTCGTCTTCATTATCTCTATTTATTATTTTTATAATATGATTCAATTCAATACCCCGTCGCTTCTCATCATTCAATCGAATTTCCATTCTCTTAATCCCATTCTTAATATTCTCAAATGGCTCCCCATCTCTATGATGTACTAAATCTTCTTTTATCATAATAATTATTAATTAAGTTATTTTTTAAATATATTCTAACAATTCAATCTAAAGAAATTCTCTCAATAATTTTGACCGAGAAGGATGCCTTAATCTTCTTATCGCCTTTGCCTCTATCTGCCTAATTCGCTCACGAGTGACCCCGTACATTTCTCCCACTTCCTCAAGAGTATGTTCTCGAGTGCGTAATTCCAACACCTCCCTTTGTATGGGCGTTAACTTCAACAATAACTTATTTACAACTTCTATTAATCTTTTTTTGTCAATTGATTTATCCATATCTACCTCTTGAAAAATTTTTTTAAAATTAAAATCCATTTGCTCACAATTATCATAAATATCTTTAGATTTCCCACATGTTCCATAATATGGTTCTATGCTCTCCGAAAATAAATATTCTACTGGCTCTCCTAGTACTCGTGCAATTTTATTTTTGACTATTTGTCCTGGACGATTTCTCATCGATTCATAACTATAATACATTTGCGCAGACACGCCAGTTTGTTCGGCTATCTCTCTTATGAGAAATTTCGTTTTTTTCTTGCTTCAACTAATCTAAAATTTTTTATTAAATATACTTCA
The DNA here is from genome assembly GCA_043815105.1 of archaeon. Lineage (GTDB taxonomy): Archaea > Nanobdellota > Nanobdellia > Pacearchaeales > GW2011-AR1 > JAGVXH01. The sequence goes on along the minus strand of JBDRJI010000087.1, from coordinate 9,548 downwards.
TTCTTGCCAGTTGATAATCTCATATCTTTTGGTGAAAAAAACAATTTTTAAATATTATTGTGATTTAGAACAATAAAATTTTAAAAACAAATATTTTAAATACTTCTTCTAACTTAATATAAGATGGGAGCGAGAACAATAGAATTTGACGAAGAAGGAAGACCTCCTGTTCTTCAACCATGGTTAGAGGAAGAAATTCGAGATTATCAGGCAATAGTGAATTGGAAATTAGAGCCATATTGTATTCATGCTATGAAAAATATGTTTTCAAGACAAAAATGGTCAAGAGCAGAAATAGAGGAATATCAGGAAAAAAAGAAAGAGTTGGCACCATTTTATTATGCGATGGGTCTCCCTCGAAGTAACCCGGAAGCAAGAATGGAATATATAACTAATGTATTAGGAATAATTGGGTATAATTTTAAAACAGATAATACAAATTATCTTGCAGTAGAGGAGGGGAAGGCTAAAGCACTTGTTCTTTTAGAAGATGTGTTTTTAATAGAGAAAGAAAATTATAGTCGTGCTGAGATTAAGAGGACGACAAAGAAAATACTTAACCTTGTGGAAAAAACATTTTTAATAGGTAAAGGTGATTGGGACAGATTAAGTTATTGCAAACAACTCAATATGAATTACTAAAACTCCATACTCATCTTCTTTTTCTTTAGAATAAACTCGATTTAAAATTTCTTTTTCGCGGTCTTTGACTTTGTTACCAAAGGTACTATGTAATTTTTTAAAGAAATAAAACCGCGAAAAACCAATGACTTTTACAAATAAAACCTCATTTTCATTATCTCCATTTATTATTCTTATATTATGATTCAACAACCCTAATCTAAATTAGCGGTCAAAACTCGAACGTCCGGACTCCATAAACCAACGCTATCACCCTTAAACCTAACGCCTCTCGCAATTTTCTGAACTAACTCTCGTCTTGCCTTGTCCACATAAAACGTCATAAATTTTTCAGGATGCTCTTGCTTCAAAATTTTCCAAAAAAGTCCTTGCACATTTGGATAAGGAAATTTCGTAATAACAACCGAATTACATTTATCCCCGGGAAAATCAACACCCCGCGAACATTTCGTCGTAAATAAAACGTCCTCCTCGCCATTTACAAAATCGTCCACCGCGGTGTTCCCTCTGGATTGGAGCTCCTTTAATCTTTCTTGCGTAATCACATTATCAAGTTTCAACTTTGCATTTTCTTCCTCGGTCGGCAAATCCTTAAACGCACTAACATGAACCAGCGTCGGAGGCTCGGCATTCGCCATACACATATCGATTATTTTCAGATACATATTTCTAGTAACCGTTCCGTTTTTGAAATTTGCGAATGAACAATTTCGCTCAAGGCCCGTTTGATGTTTTTTAATATCACCAGGTTTCTGAATTTCTGCTTCGATAATTTTAAAATTATCCAATCCAAAAATATCTTTCAGAACGCGCTCAGAATGAAGAGTTCCCGACATCATAACTAAAATATTATTCTGTTCAATCAGCTCCTTCAATTTTTGCGCAAGATTAATTGAAACTATATTTACCATAATTGTATCTCCAGACTTTTTTGAAAATAAATTCTTCTGTGGGTCATCTGCAACTTTATTAATTGAGACATAAGTTTCATCCAAAAGATTTTCAAACGAACGAGCAATCTCCACGAGTGTATTATAATAATTGAGCTCCTCGTCTTCGGCAAGATTGGGATTCTCTATCGCTATTTCCAATATTTTTGAAATCGGAGATTCATCAAGTTTTTGTATATCTGTTAGCGGAGGAGAAAATAAAATATTATTTATTTCATGAATTAATTCCTTAACCGCCGTTCGCTTGTCCTGGTCCTTCGGCATAAGATTTGAAAGAGAAGATTGAAGCCGATTTAAATTGAGTTTTCGTTCGCTTGAAAATGAATCCAAAAATTCGTCACACTCATCGATAATATCTAAATCCGTTTTAGGTTTTCTACCCATCATCGTCTCAATTTGATATTTCATCGAGTTGAAAATTATAACATCCGCATCAGAATACGCCTCATATTGATCATAATATCCACAACCCTTTCTCCTCTGAAAGAGAGCAAATTCCTTTCCACAAATCGCATTGTATTTCTTTTTCTTAACATCGGGTAATCCCTTTGGATTAATTTCTACCGGCATAATTGGAGCCCAATACGGACAAGCCGGCGCAATATTCATTCGCTTAACATCAGAAGCTGTTGAAAAATTTTCCCTATCTGTTTCAGGATTCAAATCTATATATTTCAAAAGTTGCTCCGTATTTTTTTCTCGAAGCTCAATAGTACAAGGAAGTTCAGAATCATCGGCCCGTTCTCCATTAAACGGACATCGGAAATTATTTCTACCCTTGACAACTGCAATCTTCAAAGGTTTTTTATCATGCTTTAAAATAAATTTTGTTTGAGTATAATCTTTCTCGTACTGTTCCTGGAGAGATTTAATCGGAACAACAATTGATGTTTTTTTAAAATGTCTTGCGAGATTCAGAGCAATAGCCGACTTTCCCGAACCACACGAGCCCTTAATAAAAATTAATTTGTTCCCGTTCCCAATCGCATCGAGAATCTCCTTGACCACATCAGCTTGAGTTTTCCCGTTTGAAAACATTAAAGGTTCTAGTTTTTTACCGTCGCTATCAAAAGGATTAATCGAATCACAATTCTCCACTTTTTCATATAATGACCACATTTTAGTATCTCTTGGAGAAAAATCGAGAGGTGGACTTATAAGTTTTGTCGTGATTAAATTATAAAAAATAGTCTTGATATAAATGATGTTCCTATTTCAGAAATCGCTGTTAATTGGGTTATGAAAAACGCGGATAATCTTGCATATTATGCAAAAAGGGATGGGAAAAATTGTGTTGCTTATAAAAATAATGGTAAGAATATGATATATACACCTGCATAATTTTATTCTCTTTTTTTCCCAAAAAACCATTTCTTCTTTTCTCTAACATATCCCTTTTCCATCGTAGCTATTCTCTTCTCCGTTTCCCTTAAATCAAGTCTTAAATTTTTAACCTGATTCTTGTAATTATCAATCTCATTTTTAAACGAAGTCTTAATTCTATCTTCAATCTGAGCAAGATCTTTTTTTACCATCACCTCTTTTTTCAAATCCCGAACATCAGAAAGCACAATTTTTAACTGACTAATTTTTTGAGTAAACTCGTCAACATCCTGCCTAAATTTATCCCGTATTTTATTATCTTCCTTTTTTGCATAAGAATATTGTTCATCTTTTTTCTTCAGATATTTTCGCATTGCCTCAACCGTTATTTTCATCTCATCAACATCTTGCCTAATTAGAGCAAACGACGTTTTCAGTTTTGAATTAATCGCCTTGAATTTTTGTGAAAGAATTTTTTCCAAGTGTATTTTGCCCATATAAATAGATAGTCTTCCGAGATATAAATATTATTGTGATTGGGTTTCCTCAACAACATTTACAACTCATCTCAGAACACATATTTTTATACCCGCACCAGCCGCACAAAACAGATTTCTTTACGGGAAACTCCGTAGTGGATTCAATCTTTTTAATAAGTTCTAAAATCTCTCTCTTTAAATCTTCCAACTGCTCGTCCGTTCTTCTAGAAGTTATTTTTTTGTTATGCGCCAAATAATGCCAAACCAACTTGACATCTTTCCCAAACGCCCCCTTAATCGCAATCGAATACAGAGCCAACTGCCTATCTGTATCTACATGTTCCTGAGTCGGAAGATTCTTCGCAGTTTTATAATCATGAATTTCGTACTCGTCTTTTTCAGAATTAAAAACTAGCCTGTCAATATATCCCTGAATTTTATAATCCTCCAAATCAACAACTATCCTTTTCTCAACCTCGAGAGTGCCATCCCCAAAAGGTTTATGCTTCATATAATAATCAATAAGAAATTTAATTCCCTTGTTATAATAGTCTTTAGGCATCATCCCGAACTTTACAACCTGAATATCAGAAGAATAATTTTCGTGCCATTCAGAAGCGTAATGCAAAACGACATCATCCAACTCGGGAACGTTGCCCTCTTTCACCTGAAGATAAAGCCACTCTAAAGTATTATGCACAACACTCCCCAAAAATGCCTCGATAAAATTTTCAATTTCAGGAATGATTTTATCAATATACCTTAACTTAAATTTGAATGGGCATTGTTCAAAAGTACTTAATCTTGAATGAGAATAACACATAGCCATAACAAATTAAAAAATTGTGAAGTTTATAAAAGCTTACTCGCACTTTGCAGTTCCAGACTTCCAAGAATTATAACCCTGATTCTGACAACATTCGTCATTCATTCCAGGAGTCACCGTTCCACATCCACCAACTAACTGGTCATCTTCGTCTTTCGCTAAAAATCCCCACCAAGAATTTCTAACCCTCATAACCTCACCCGTCTCAGAATCAACTTCCATTCTCACTCTTTCTTTTATAGAAAATAATCCAAAAAGTTTTGCCCTCTTCTTTGCCTGAATTTGATAAACGCCATCCTCATCTAACTCAATAACTTCATCTTCAACACTCACCCCAACTCCCGCTCTAACTCTATCTTTAACTTGATCCGGAAGAATATTTATATTTTTAGTTTGATTATTTTTAAACACCCCATAAACTTTTCCGTCTGATTGATATAATTCAACTTTTGTTTCGGCATTAATACCTTTAGACTGAATAATTATATTTCCAGAATTTCCTGCTCTTACGGTCATTTCTCTTCCTTCTTGAAGCTGACATTTTGTTACAGAACCACTACAAGTACAGTTATCTGGGCATTCTTGAGATTGAGACTGCACTTTTAATTTATTTCTCTCTTGAGTCACCTCTTGAGTTCTAGCCTGAGTCATAACTTCTGCTTGAGTTCGAGTTTGAGTTTGAACCATATTTCCCTCTTGAGTTCTATTCTGAGCTTGAATCACATTCCCCTCTCCTGCATTTTCTGACTGAACCTGAACTTGTTGTGAACCACTACCATCAGCCGCAAAAACAAAACTAACACAAAATATACCAAGCATCATCAATATTAATAATTTTCTCATATTACTTATCGGTAATAAAAGTTTATAAATGTTTTCATAGGTTTCGTATTTTTTTAGTCGTGCCAATGTCCACACTTTTTACACGGCTTTCCAATAAAAAATATCGGAAAAACAATGTCGCTGATACAACACGGAATATAAACAGCTAAGAAAACTAAGACTGAAATTAGCAAAATGACTAACGTACTCATCTCAACGCTAAATGCCAATAAATAAAACAGGCTCGCAAAAATCGACAGAAACACATGAGCAGAATGACTAAACCTAAACATCCCTAAAGACATTCCAGCAACCGAACCAATCAACGCAACTCCGATAATTAAAATAGGCTCCTCAATAATTGGCAAATGAAAATGAGTGTGTAAAGAAAATAAATTGCCGGCGAGCCAAGGAAAAATAATATCACTCAAACTCCCAATTGAAATCGCCCCGACGATACCAATCAAAATAGTTTTTACAACGGACTTATTATACTTCCAATAAATTGTCGCCGTCGCCATAGCCGAAACCAAAACGTGCGCGGGATGCATAATTTCGAACAACCCAGAAACCACACCAATAAAATATTCCCGATTAATCAAATACAAAATAGCCACCAAAACCGCCGCCGACAAACTCGCAGTTAACGTGAATGGAAGATGGTGTTTCAGCTCTTGTAGAATTGTATCAGTTTTTTTAAATTTCATGGAAATGGGATGAAAACGTGCTTTTTAAATTTTTAAAAGTTAGATAATAAAAAATGCTTTATCCGTAAAATACCTGAGTAGCATAAAAATATCTACCTTTCTTTTTAATTCCCACACCAATTAAACTAAATTTCGAGTTAAGTATATTCCGTTTATGCCCTGGACTTTTCATCCACATTCCATGAAAAGCTTTTGCCACATCTTTATTATTTCTTATTGAGCCCCTAATTCCCTTAACTCTCCCAAGAGGTAACATAGCAACATTTTCTCCACTATATCCTGAATGTGGAGCGAATATACTTAAAATAAACCCCCATAAACCTTTAGGATAACTTATGCTATTTTTTGCTTGAAAAACCCCATCTCCATGCCAAATCTTTTTTCTCTTAGCCATTCTACAACTATGCGACCTAGTCAAACTTTTTAATCCCCAATTTGATTTTAATGTTCCTAATCTTCTCTTCTTTCTAGAGATATTTACATATTTATGAATTAATCCTTCAACTTTTTTACAACTAATTTTTTGTGCCATTTTTATTTTAAATACTCTTTTCAATTTTTTTAAATCTAAGATAATATCCTTTAAACAGATAGAAAATTCCAAAACATAAGATTATTAATGCTCCAAAAAAGATTATCCAATTCTCTTTTAAATAATCTATTGATAAAAAGGGAATGGATACAGCTATGGTAAATAAAGAAAAAGTAAGAGAATGAGACATTCTAAGTTTAGTTAGTTCTAAAGGTTCTTTATCATCTAATTTGAATATTTGTCCTTCTTTCGCATAAGATATCAAAATTAAAAAAGAATAGATTAAATAAGCACTATAAATTAAAAGAAAGTTTAAGTCAATTAACCCATCAACAATATGCACTGCCCAAAAAATTATCCCTATAAACAAGAGTAGGATAAATCCTATAAATTGCATATAAAACCCAAAATCAACTTTTTTATTCATCTTTTACTCTCCTCTTTAATAATTTTATGTAAAGCATAATTTATAATCCTATCTAAAATATTCTAAAACAACTTCTCCTGCTTTTCCCCGTCGATAACCGCCCGAACATCAATCCCAAACACATCGAAAATATTTTCAACCGCAGGCAAAATCTGGTTCCCTAAATAATAATCAATATCATACTTCGCTTTTTCATCCGCCAAATAAACCCTGTCCCCAATTCGTTTCCCGGGACCCTCCCCGACAAAATACTCAATCAACATCCCAGTTGAAACCTGAATCCCCCTCGCCTCCATTTTCTTCGCAGCAATAACATGTGGCCCCTCCGCCAAATATTCATTCAATGGCCGACGCAACTGAGTCCTAATCATCAAATCCTCCAATTCTACCTTACGCTCTTTCAACTTTTTCACAACGTCCTTCAAAAAATTTAACGCCTTCTTTTCATTCCCATCTTCCAAAATCCGAGCCAACATTTTACTTTGCAAATCTCGAGTCAACTGACACCAATCTCGTCGCACCGTCTCAAATCCACGAATCTTAACCTTCCCCTTTTTATCAACCAAGGCATATTTTTTCTTCGCCCCAGTTTTTATTCCCCTCTTCGCAACAAACAAACCACGAACATAAAAATTTTCCAAATCCAATTCCATAATACCAGGCAATTCATCATTAATCTTCTTCAAAAATTTCAAAACATCATCCTTGGTTCTATCGCCTTGAAGAAATGCTATGGAATCGGTATCCGAATAAATAATCTTATAACCTGCTTTCTCAATTTTGTCAATTGCACTCAAAATATTTTCCTTAGCCAATCTGGCCGTCGCCGCTGCCGCTTCACGACAATAATATCTCGCACCAAAAAACCCCTGATAACCATAAGCCGCATTTGCCAAAAGTTTATACGCATTGCTCCTCGCCTTTAACATTCCCGACGGAGTTTTCGCGAATTCCTTCTTGTGAATTTTCCGCTTTTCAATAATCTCATTCAACATAATCGGAAAGAATCCCTGCTCTTTGGAAAATTTGCCCGATGAAGATGGCACATCAGTGCCCTCCTTAGAGGGTATGTCGCGTGCGACGGAACTCCCGACAAAAGTCGCCTTAGACAAGTTATAAGATACAATCACCGACGCATACATTGAAGTAAAATCAAACATCACCAAATTTTCATACAACCCAGGCACCGGTTCAAAAACAAACGCCCCCTCGTATTTCCCCTTTGCTTTTCTCTCGCTAATCTCACTATATCCCGGTCGCTTCTCCGCAATCTCATCGAACCTGTCCAAATTATGCAAAATATAATTCTCGACATGTTTCGCCATTCTATCTCGAGTCACACTAAACAACGGCTCTTTCACAATCTTACTAAACTCAAAAATATCAGGCCAAATTTTTTCGGCCAGTTTATAAGTCACCATAGAATCCTGCAAATTATAAGAAAAAAAATCACGCCAATCCGAATCTTTCATATTCCCCAACTTACTAAAATCAAAATCTTCTTTCTCCTCTCCGACCAATTCCTTCGCAACCTCGTTTAAAGATAAAGTCTCACTCTGTAAATATTGAGAAAAAACAGAATCAATGAATCGATATAAATCAACATGAACAATTCCTGCAATTTTTCCGGAGGGAATTCTGCCCCTTGTAAAAGTTGGCACCTTGCCGTCAACACCCAAAGCTAACTTAACCTTATTTTTATCCGCTCTCGCTTTCAAATACGGTAAATCAAAACCATCAGAAAAATACCCAGCTAAAATATCCGGAGAATAATCATTAACATATTTAACAAATCTCTCAAGCATCTCTGCTTCGTCCTCGCAAAATTCAACATACTCTTCGGCACCCTTGCATTTTTTCCAGCTCAAAACTTTTTTCAACCCCTTACCATAAAGCGACAGCATAAAAATTTCCCCCTTCCCCAACTCCCTGCTACTCGTCTCAATATCATAAGCCAAAATTTTCGGAACAAATTCGTCTTCCTTTTTAGACACCTTAATTTTCTTCGCCAAAACACAAATATCCAAATCTAACGCCCCAGCAATCCCGCCAAAATCATCAACACCCAACATATCTCCCTCGACATTATGCCACTTCAACGGCTCAACGCCCTTCTCTTTTATGTATTTCGTAATCAGGGAAATATCATATTCACGACGCTTTTCAATTCCGTCGATATCCCCAATCGCCGACGCAACATCGTGCGCATCTTTATGGTTCGTCACAAAAATCCTAATCGCCTTAACATCTTCCCCTAAATATTTCTTATTCAAAATTTCCGTCCGCACAACCTTCGTAACCCTCGACGCCTTCTCAGTTTCAATTCCTTCAATCTTCTTCAAAATTTTCTCAGCGTCAACACCCTTTTTCAAAATAATCCAAAAATTCGGCTCATAAGAATCAACCACACAAACCTTCGCCCCTTTTTCATTTCGCCCAATAAGTCGCACATAGTTCCGACCCTCAAAATCAAAATAGTCATAATCGACGGGAACAAACTCAAATTTCATATATCCAGCAACATAATCAACTTTATATATATTTTCTGTGTTAATATTGTGATTACTATTAAGATACGACAGACAAAACATTTATAAACTTTAATTTATATGTTTGGAATATGGGAAACAAAAAGATAGATTTAGAAGAGATGGCTAGAGATATCAATATCAATATACATGAAAAAGGTGTAGTTGAAGGAAATATATCATGTAAAATAATATCAGATAAAAATGAGAGGAATAGTATAATTATTATGTATGATTTTTTAGACAAAACATGTACAGATTCTGTACAATATGACGAAAAAGACTCAAAATATAGAGAAGACTCAGAATATC
>JBDRJI010000086.1:0-6779 GCA_043815105.1 archaeon | reverse complement strand
ATTTATTATAATTGGCATATCTGTATATCTAATTCAAAAGGGTGCTCTGAGTTTTTTTAGTTAATTTCGTGAGAAACCAAAAGAGATTTTGTAAGATGTCGTCTGTCAGAAATAGTATCCTGAGAATTGAGATGATGTTTTTTAAGAGGTCAATTTCGGTTAGCGAGTAATCATAGTAAGTTATAAAAATACATGTAGAGAGTTAAATATATGGGGTATGACGAGTTTTCAACAAAGGATGCTGATTATGTGGTCAGGTATGGGTTGCATCGGAAGAATCCTATTTCTCCCGAAGAGATTTTTGATAATAAAAATGAAGGAGTCGATGCTGTTGTTTTGGAGGTTCGTGGGAGTAAAGTTTGGACTCATGGTTCTGTTAGAAAGACATTCAGGAAATTATTAAATGGGAAGACGCAGAAGGAAGATTATGATGTTATTGAGTATTGCCAGAAGAGGCAGATTCCTATTTATGTAACTGGAATGGAGAGGACAAGGAAGGGTTATATTTTGTTTTGGACTTCATTTATATTGTTGCTTTTGTTTGTTCAGTTTACTTTACCTCTTATTTTGATATTTGCTCTTGTTTTGTTTTATATTATTCCAAGGAAGAAAAAAAAGAAGGTGAGTAAATTTATGAGTTTTCTTATGGCACTTCAGTTTATGTTTTGTCAGTCAATGGGCGGAGCGGGTGTTAATGCACTTTGTGCTAAAAAAATGGAGGAGTATGTTGTGCCCAAACTCAGAAAGAAATTAAAGAGACGTCCGAAGATTGGTTTGAATTATGGTCTTGCGCATATTGGGATGAGGGTCGATTTTCAAAGCAAGAGGTTTCGCGAATTTAATTTGATGACGCTTCAATATATGAATGTGGAGTTTTGGAAAAAATGGGGAGGATATCGAGGGAAGATTGGGAGGATATATAGGGCCGATTTTAATGAGAAGATTGGGAAGTGGAAGGTTCGGGTTTTCGAGACGCATTTTTTTGATGAGTAATTATTAGGGAATGGTTGGAAATATTTATAATGTCTGTTTTATTTTTTTAGGTATGAATAGAAATGTCTATGAATATAGTAAAGGAGATGGGAAGTTGTTTTTGGAGAAGATGGAATTTCAATGGAAGAATTTTTGTGATAATGTTTCTTGTCTGGGGAAAACTAAAAAAGTTATGGACGAGATGAATGCGGAATCTATTGACAAAATTAGAAGAAATGGAGGTGAATTGACTATTTGGATACATGGGATTTTCCAAAATTATCATAGATTTTTAAAGAGTACTGTCGAATTGTTTGGAGAAAGAGATGTCACAATAATTTCTGTGGGGTATAATTATTTTTCTTCTACGGAAGAGGCAGCTAAAGAAATTTCATTTAAGATTAACGATTTAATGAGGAAAGCAAGGGTGAATAAGATCAATTTGATTGGCGTGAGTTATGGGGGGTGTGTAGTTAGACATTATGTTGAATATTTGGGTGGACATAAGAAAGTAAATAAATTGGTTAGTGTCTGTTCTCCATATTCTGGTTTAAGTAAGAAAAGTGTTGCCCATCGGATGACAAAGTTTGCCGGAAACAATAAGGATATTACAGAAGATATTTTTTACAGAAATTCTTGTAGAAATCATTTTGTTATTCATGCTTTGAATGATTGGTGCATCGGGGAGCAGAAAATTCTTTGTCCAGAAGTTAGGCAGATGTTTGTTCGTGGTGGACATAATCCATCTGCGAATGATCCCAGAAAATTGGAGCTTATTTTAAAGATATTAAAGGGAGAGATTTCTTAAAAAGTTTTATATAGTATTATTTACAGTATTATTTATGGGCAGAGAAGAGGATAGGATGAAGGAGCTGAATCGGTTTTTATTTTTTATGAAGTTTGTTTGGCCGGTTTATAGGAAGTTTGTTGGTGGGATGTTGTCGAAGAGATGTAATAGTTGTTTTCTATCGGAGAATTATGTGAAGTTAAATAAGGATGGGATTTGTGGGGAGTGTTTGAATTTTAAAAAAGGGAATGATATTTTGGTTTCTGAGAAGAAAAGGGGACTGATGAAGAAAGAATTTGATAAGATTTTGAAATCTTACGTCGGGAAAGGTGGCTGGAAATATGATGCTTTGGTAATGTTTAGCGGGGGGAAAGATAGTTGTTATATGTTGGATAAATTAAAGAAGGAATATCCACAGCTTAAAATTTTGGCATTTAGTTTTGATAATTCTTTTATGAGTCCGATTGCTGTTGAGAACATTAAGAGTTCTATTGGGAAGTTGAGTGTTGATCATATGTTTTTTCGAGCGGATGAATCCATGATGATAAAAATGTTTCAGTATGCGTTTTTGCATTTGAACAAGAAGGGATGTAGCGGGACTGTTGATGAGTTTGATGGTGCGTTGTTGCATGATGTTGCGGTTAATGTTGCGTATCAGATGAAGATTCCGTTGGTTTTAAGCGGTGTTTCCGAGGAGCAAATTGAGAGAATTTTGAAGTTGGATTATTTTGAAGATAAGAAAGGTTTGGAGAATATTATGACGAGTGTTGTGGCAGGGATTAATTTGAAAAAGATTTTTTCCAACGATGAATTGAAATTATGGTGGGACGGGAACGGGAAAATTAAAGAGGATATTCCGAGAAGATTATTTCCCTATTATGCTTGGGGTTATAATGAAGATGAAGTTTTGAATAAGGTTGTTGATTTAGGATTGTTGGACAAAAATAAGACGAACCCGATTTTGACTAATAGTTCGTTAATTCCGTTTATGGGAATTGTGGATATGTGTAAGCTTGGATATTCTTCTTTTGAGCCAGAGTTTGCACGGAATGTTAGACTTGGAAGAAGTGATAGAAAAAAGTGGCTCTATACTTTTGAGATGTTGGAGTATGCGGCCAAGAGTGGGAGATTTATTAATAAGTCTGTTGAGGATATGTTGGTAAAGTTGGGGTTGACTAAGGAGGATGTTGGAATAATATGAGGATGAATAAATTTGATTACAATGAAGCTTTTTGTAGAAATATTCCGTTGATTTCTAAGGGAGAGCAATTAAAGTTGAAGAAAGCTGTCGTCGCTGTTCCTGGCATGGGAGGTATGGGGGGTTCTATTTTTTTATGTTTAGCGAGGATGGGTTTTGAAAATTTTCATATTTCTGATATGGATAGTTTCGATGTTGTTAATAATAATCGGCAGGTTGGCTGTATGAGATCTACTGATGGAAAGAAAAAGGTGGATGTTATGAGAGATATAATTTTAGATATTAATCCTAATTGTAAGGTAAAGGTTTTTGCCAAAGGAATTAGCGAGGAAAATATTGATGAGTTTTTGGAAGGAGTTGATGTTGTGATGGATGGGATGGATTATTTTAATTTTGACATTAGAAGGTTGATTCACATGAGGGCTTATGAGAAGGGAATTTATGTTGTTGGTGCTGGGCCGATTGCCTTTGGAAGTGCCTTTTTAGTTTTTTCTCCTGATGGAATGAGTTTTGATAAGTATTTTGATATTAAGGATGACATGAGTTATAAAGAAAAAATTATTGCTTTTTCTGTAGGGTTGGTTCCTAGTTTGTTACAGACGAAATATGTCGAGGTAAGGAAGTTTGATTTGAAAAATAAGAGTGGTCCGTCGTCCAGTATCGCTGTAAATTTAGGCACGGGAATTGCTTGTTTCGAAGCTATGAATATTATTCTCAGGAGAAGAAAGATTTATGCGGCACCGTATTATGGGCAGTTTGATGTCCAATTAATGCAATTAAAGAGGGGACGTGTTTTTTTGGGAAATCGTAATCCTATCCAGAGAATTAAGCGATGGTTTATCGGGAAGTACTTGTTTTAAAATGGAAAAAAAAATTCTTTATAAAATTTTAAATAGTGCCATAAAAGCCCCTTCTGGAAATAATTTGCAGAATTGGAAGATTAAATTGATGCAGAAAAATGAAGGGTTTGTCCTTAGTATTAATCCATTTTATAAAAAATTTTTTGACGCGAGAGGTATAGCATCGTATTTTTCTTGCGGATGTTTTTTAAAAAATATCGAAATAACTGCCTTGAAATATGGACATGGAACAAAAATAAAAACATATTCTGATGGGAGTAGTTTAAATGTTGCAAAAGTTATTTTTTTTATGGAGAGAAAGGGTAATTCTGGATTATACAGTGAAATTGAGAAGAGGTTTACTTGCAGGACTCCTTATAACAAAAAAGAATTACCTGCGGAATTTTATAAAGATGTGGAAAAATTATATTTTAAATTTAAAGGTCTAAAAATTTTTTTTATTAAAAGAGGTGATAATATTTTTAAAAAAATTGTCGATATTTTATATAAGACAGAAACAGTTAGAATGTTTAATAAATCTGCTATGGTATCTACCTCTGCTGCCGTTAGGCATTCTTCAAGAGAGGTTTTTGAAACTAAAGATGGGCTTGATTATAGATTATTAGGTATTCCTATTTTTCAGAAGCAAGTTGCGAAAATGATTTTTAATTGGAATTTTCTTAGATTTCTGAAAAAGATGAAAATAAATCTTCTGTCTTATATTTCCAGTAAAAGACTTTTAAATACTTCTACAGGAATTGGTTGTGTTTTTATAAAAAACACTTCCTCTAAGAGTATTATCGAAGCGGGTATGTTTTTTCAAGAGTTGTGGTTAATTCTTACAAAATATGAAGGATATTTACAACCTTTCGCAACTTTGCCGTTTTTTAATTTAAAGATAGAATATAAAGATGTTTCGGGATTCGATAATAAGGAAATAAATCGATTGAGGAATTTAAAAAATAGGTTATTTTCTATATTGGAAATTAATAAAGGAAAGAAATTGATAATGGTTTATAGATATGGGGTTGCTAAGAAAAATCCTAAGTTTTTGTCGATGAGGAAAGATTTGAAGGAGAGTTTGGTGAAGAGTAATTTCCCGGAATAATATAAGGATGAATATGTATCTATTTTAATCAAAAGGTATTTTTATAAAGAGTCCTTGTCTTATTTTGAGATGGTGGGAAAAGAGATTGTGACTGTAAATAGTATTTCTAAAAAGTATGGAAAATTGTATGCAGTAAAAAATCTTTCTTTTAGTATTAGAGAGAATACTATTTTTGGTTTACTGGGAAGTAATGGAGCCGGGAAGAGCACGACTTTACATATGCTTATGGGACTTTTATCTATTGAGGAAGGCGATTTGTTTATTTTTGGCGAGAAGGTAAAGAAGAAGTATTCTAATAGTTTGAAAAAAAAAGTTGCTATTGTTCCTCAGGAAATTTCGTTGTATAAAGATTTGACGATTTATGATAACTTATATTTTTTTGGGAGAGCTTATGGTTTTAGTAGAATTCTTGTTCGGGAAAAAATTAAAGAGTCGCAGGAGCTTTTTGGTTTGGGCGATTTAAAGAGACCAGTTAAGCATCTTTCTGGTGGCTATCAGCGTCGTGTTTCGTTTGCGGTTGCATTGATTGGAAATCCCGATTTAATAATTCTGGATGAGGCGTTGGTTGGGATTGATATTGAAACTAAGAAACTGATTGTCGATTTATTATTGAAACTAAAGAAAAGTAAGACGATTATTATTACTACGCATTCCATAGATGACGCTGAGAAATTGTGCGACGAGGTGCTTTTGTTGCATCAGGGAGAAAAAAAACTTTGTGGAAAAACTAAAGATTTGATTCGTGCATATAGTAGTAGCGAAAAAAGGAGCTTAAATATTATTTTTAGCAATGAGCTCGGGATGAAAAAATTTGTTGAGGATTTAAAGCCACATATTTCTCATGAGATTATAGTTAATGATTTGGTTGTATCAGTAAAGTTTAAAGAGAAAATTTCGTTTAATTCCAAGCCTAATGATTTTTTTAATATTTTAGGATTGGCGAATTCTTATAGAAATGATATTATAGATATTGAGATTAAGAAGTCGGGGCTTGAGGAACTAATGATGGACGCGATAAGAAAATGATATTTATAGATACATTAATAAAAGAGGCGAAGCAGTTGAGTAAAGATAAGGGTTTTTTGCTGATAGCATTTTTGCAACCGATTATTTTTATTGTTATGTTTGGAAGTTCTTTTGAGAGTGGAGATGTTAATCATTTAGATACAATTGTTATTGATGAGGATATGACGCTGTATTCTTCTTATGTTATTGATGCGGTTAATAGGTCCGAGTATTATGATATTATGCCATATTCTGGGAGCTATGAAGAGGCTCGGGATCTGATGCGCAAAGAAAAAGTTCGTGGGGTTTTTCGTGTCAGAAAGGGGTTCGGGGAAAATATTGAAAATTCTAAAACCGGAGAGATTGATGTTCTGGTTGATAGTTCTATATTTTTGGTTTATCTTGCTATAATGGGGGCAAGGGGCGAGGTTGTTGGAGATACTTTGTATAATATTAGTGAGAATATTTTTTTAGAGCTGGAAGATGAAAAGGAAAAGGGAAAGGGAAAAGTGGAGGAAATTAAGAGCGATTTAGATGATATTGAAATTAAGACTAATGAATTAGATTTGAAGTTTGAGGCGGTTCGAGCTGATTTTGACGAGTTAAATATTGAGGGGATAGAGGAAGATCTTGATGATTTGAAAGATGGTTTGAATGCGCAAGGGGATGGAATGGAAGATGTTCAGGATGGCGTTCAAGGTGTTGAACAACTAATTACAAATCTCCAGGTCGTCGGAGCCGATGATGAAACTATGAAAGCTTTGGCTATTGTTTCTTTGCAAAATTTGAGCGAGGGTTTGAGAGAAATAATTTCAGCGAATGATGATATTGAGAGTGGGGTAAATGAAATGAGTATGCCTATATTTAATG
>JBDRJI010000085.1:0-3499 GCA_043815105.1 archaeon | reverse complement strand
AGCTTTAAAAGAACTTTTGGAATTATTACAAAACTAAAATTTTGCTCAAAATTTACTCAAGTTTGTGCGAGAATTATTATTCATAATTTTAGAAGAATTAATTATTTTGAGATGTTGGAGTAGGAATTTATACGCAAAGCCAGAAACTCCAGATGAGAGTGAAGGGATTACATTTGGGGAATTTGTTAATGATTTTGTTGCGGGATTGAAAGCAAGAGATAAAAGAATTAAAGAAAATGCAGAAATATTTCAAAAGAAATATGGAATTAAATCTTGCCCTTTTCATACACCTGCACCCGCAGAGGAAGTTAAACCTAATTTTGATATAATTAATTTTTATGGAACTAATTATAAATTTACATACACTAAATGTGCAACATGGAATTTATGCCATAGTGATATTAGTTTTGATAAAGGATTGATAAAGAAAATCAAGGAAAATGAAAAATTGATTGAAGTTCAAACAAGAGATTCCACAAAATGTGTTACTTGTGGGAACGATGAAGGAAAGGCATATTTGACAGGATTTTATATTTCAATTGGTGGCAGTAAAGAATTTAGAAATAGTAAAGCTGTTAAATTAAAACCGGGATTTAGAGGATTTTGGGACAGAGAGAAATTATACCTTTTTGAAAGACCGTGTCATACATACCTTGTTGCAAATTTTGGTGGGGTTGATTTAAAGTCAAAAAAACCTATTGAACCCCCATTTAATATCAAAAACTTTATTATAACAAACTGAATGATTAATTGTTTTAATTATTTAGAAGTAACAATCTAAAAGTTTATAAATAATGGATAGTTTAAGTTTGTATGGAAACTAAAAATAAACAACCGGAATATTCAAGACCAGAAGCTGAAGCAAAGATAAGAAAATATGGAAGAATTAGCAAAGGGTTATTCGCCATAGGAATCGCTGGATTGATTTCTGCCGTTAGCCCAGTTCCCCCCATCTTCCAAGAATATAATAAACCGGAAATATCCGAAATTTATCAAGATGCTGAAACAGCTATACAAATACTACAATATAAAAAAAATAATTTAAGTAAGAAATTTTTAAACTTTTCTTATACAACTCCCGAAATAGAAGAAGCTA
This sequence comes from archaeon, assembly GCA_043815105.1. Classification (GTDB taxonomy): domain Archaea; phylum Nanobdellota; class Nanobdellia; order Pacearchaeales; family GW2011-AR1; genus JAGVXH01. The sequence goes on along the minus strand of JBDRJI010000085.1, from coordinate 2,403 downwards.
GAGAATTTTTTAATAAAGAGTATAATGAAGGGAACGTCAAGTTGAATAAATCAATTGAAAGTGTGCAGAATGATATTTCAAAGATAGAATCTAATTCAGAATACAAACAATATCAACAAGATAAGAAGACAAAGAAGACAATCTTCGGTTGTTTATATTTTGGAGGATTATTAGCATTTCTTGGGGGAGTAGTTGGGAGTGCAATCGTTGAGAAACAAAAGCGAAATCTAGAGGCAAAATTACAAAATGAAAGTTTTAGGCAACCAGAAAACCAACAACAAGATTGGAATATTTTAGGAAAGAAATATCTTAAGGAATTAAATAGTCATCTTTAAAAAAGTTATTTGTATTATCTCACTATCATAGTCATCTCACTTGGCTGAGATGATTGGGCTGTTCACACGCGGCGTGTGCAGCCCACTCTTTTATAAATTATTATACTCGACGCCAAAATTATTCCTCCAATGACGAAACTTGCTAGGATATCAGTTAGCCAGTGAACCTGAAGGTATAATCTTGTGAATCCCACGAGAAAAACGATTAAAGTTGCTATTAAAACCGCCCCGAGTTTATGTTTCTTGCTTGCAAATAAATAGACAATCAGCCCCAAGAAAACAACCGTCATTGTTACATGCCCGCTAGGAAATGCAAAACCTGACTCCTGAATTAAGCCATTTAGCGGACGGGCTCGTTGAAAAATTTCTTTTAAAAGTTTTATCGCTATCCCTGTAGCTATGGTCGCAGAAGCAAGAAAAATACCTTTTTCTTTTGATACTTTAAAATAAAGATAAACCGAAATAACCAACGCAACTAGTGCTAAAGTTATCGTGTCAAACGCTATCGCGATGAATTTTGAAAAAGTCGTTAGAATAGAATTTTGAATAGACTGCATAAATGTATTGGCTGTAATATCAATTAACATAAATCAATAGCGATAGAATATTAATAAACCTTTGTCGTCTGAAATATAAATCGAATCGCCGGCGTCGTTCCAGATATGCGAGAACTCTTTAGCGAATTGTGAATTTGGATTTAAAGTTGCTTTGTAAATATGAGTTGCATCATCTTTGAATATAATTTTGATTTCCTTATCACAATTATTTTGCAAAATAAGTTTCTCAGGCTCGTCAGTTTTAAACTCAACTAATTCGACGCAATTTGCATCTGGCGATTTTTTCCAGAGTCCTTTCTGATTCAACCTCGCAAATTCTTCTGCCTGTTCCAACTCAGAATAATAGTTATCTTTTTCGTAATAATATAATGTTCCTAAGCCCTGCGCTAAAATTTCTTCATTGATATTCTTATCGTCCAAAAATACATATGCAAGAGTCCGACCATATTTTTCCGTACCGTGTGCTTCGACCTGGACCGATTTATCCTGAACCAATTCCCTAAGAAATTCCGTTGCCTCCTCACTAAACGACATCGACTTTTCCGGCGTATTAATTCCGAGTAACCTGAGCGTTTGCCCATTATCCAATTTCACCGTATCACCATCGACGATTTGCAAAACATGGGCGGTTTCTATGCTAACCGTTACATCCGTAAACTGATAGTAAAATACACCCGATACTACAAATAATATCGCTAAAATAATTGGTTTGATTTGCATTGAAATTAAAAGACAGTAAGGTTTAAAAGTATAATTTTTGTGATTAGCTTATGGCTACGGTAAGGATTAAATTGCAAAGTGTAGAAATTGATAAACTAAACGAAGTTATCGATAGAATAAAGACAATCGCTAGCGGAGCGGGAATGCCAATTTCAGGACCAATTCCTTTGCCGACGAAAAGATTGAGAGTAACCACTCGAAAATCCCCTTGTGGCGACGGAACAGCTACCTTTGATAGATACGAAATGAGAATCCACAAACGAATTATCGACCTACCTGCAAATGACAAAATTCTTCACAACATAATGAGAATCAATATTCCGCGAACTGTTAAGATTAAAATTGAGATGGTTGATTAGGCTTTTGATTTTATTTCAGAAAGTCTATCTGTGCAATATTTTTCTAAATCATTCATATTGCTTAATTTTTTTGCTTTCTTAATGTTTTCTATGACATTTGAGTTATATTCATCTATTGCAACTATTGATTTATCTAGATAACTTTTTTCCAATCCTATATAGCCCAATTCGTTGGCTGCACTTGCTCCTCCCAGAAATTTTTGCACTTCACCGTAAAGATGCATATAATTTATTGCTGCTTTATCGAATATCATTGTTATATATCCCAAAAAGAATTTATAAATCTTTCTATGGTTATCCCTATTTAGTTAATACAATATTGCAATAACTAATTTTAAAAAGCAAGCTTATCTTGGATATTCATGCCCATATCGCATAACGGTATTGCACAAGACTGGAACTCTTGACCCTTCGGGGTGCCCAGGTTCGACT
>JBDRJI010000084.1:0-2054 GCA_043815105.1 archaeon | reverse complement strand
GTCAAACGCGATAGAACGTTTAGAATATTTTCTATTTGAAATAATAGGATCAATTCCTAAATAGTTCGCCAAAATATTGACGTGACATCCATTTCTCGAAGTAATCATATAAGTATCGATATCATCTGACAATTTTACTCTAACATGTTCGTAGTCTAATGAGTTTTCTATAAATCTAGAAGCTTCCTGAGCTTTGCTATAACCAATTCCATTAAAAGATAAGAAGGTGCTTAGTCCTATAGCTAGTAATAATTTTTTCATTTTTCATTTTTATCACCAGCTCATATTAGACAATAAATAGAGTTTATAAATTTTTAAAAATAAGTACCTATGAAAGGTTTAATAAATCTTAATTCGCATTATATTCTATGAAGCAGAAAATTGTTACTTTGCTATTAAAAGAAGTGAAGCTTAATAAAAAAGAGGTTGAAAATTTAATTGAGGTTCCGTCGAATGATAAGTTTGGAGATTTTGCGTTTCCGTGTTTTGGTTTGGCCAAGGTTTTGAAGAAGAGTCCTGTTGAGATTGCTGGGGATTTGGTTAAAAAATTAAGGAAAAATTTACCTAAAGAAATTTCTAATGTAGATTCTAAAGGGGGTTATGTGAATTTTTTTGTTGATAAGAAAATTTTAGCTGAGGATGTTTTGGGGAGAGTTAAAAAGAAAAGTTTTGGGAAGTTAGATTTGGGGAAGGGGAAAGTTGTTTGTATGGATATGTCGTCGCCGAATATTGCAAAGCCGTTTGGTATTGGGCATTTGAGGTCTACAATTATTGGGAATTCAATCGGGAAGATTTGTGAGGCGAATGGGTTTAAGGTTGTGAAAATTAATTATCTCGGGGATTGGGGGACACAATTTGGAAAGATTATTTTCGGATTTAAAAAATGGGGCGATGAGGCAAAGCTGGAAAAGAATCCGATTAAACATTTATATGAGTTGTATGTGAAGGCTAATGATGAGGAATATGCAGATAATGCTCGGGAGGAATTTAGAAAGTTAGAGAGTGGCGATAAAGAAAATAGAGAGTTATGGAATAAATTTAAAGAGTTGTCGTTGAAGGAGTTTGATAAGATTTATGATTTGCTTGGGGTCAAGTTTGATGTTATTTCTGGAGAGAGTTTGTATAATGATAAAATGAATGACATTATTGACGAGTTGAAGAAGAAGAAATTAGTGAAGGATGACGATGGGGCGATGATTGTCGATTTGAAGAATGAGGGGCTTGGGGTTGCGTTGATTCAGAAGAGCGACGGGACGAGTTTGTATGCGACGAGAGATTTGGCGGCGGCGATTGGGCGGAAGAAAAAATATAAATTTGACAAAATGATTTATGAGGTTGGGCAGGAGCAGAGATTGCATTTCAGGCAGGTATTTAGGATTTTGGAGAAGATGGATTATATTTGGGCGAAAGATTGTGTTCATGTTGCACACGGTTTGTATTTAGACAGCGATGGGAAAAAGTTTGCAACAAGAAAAGGAAAGACGGTTTTTATGAAAGATATTTTGGACGATGTTGTTGAAAGGGCGAAGAAGAATTTGTCAGAGAGAGAGAAGTTAGATAAGAAAGAGTTGGATGTGAGGGCGAGAAAGATTGCTTTGGCGGCGATTTTTTATGGAGACTTGAAGAATTCGAGAGAGAATAATATAGTTTTTGATGTTGACAGGTTTTTGGCTTTCGAGGGTGATACTGGACCATATTTATTGTATAGTTATGCTCGGGCTTCTTCAATTATTCGGAAAGTTAAAAGTGCACGTAATAGTGTACCCTCTGAATTGGGAATTAAAATTCCGTCTTCATCGGGCAAAGCTAAGGTCGAGATTGGCGAATTGGAAGATTCTGAAGTTAAGTTATTGAAAAAGATTGATGGATTTGGAGAGGTTGTTCGGAAGGCGTATGAAAATTTGGCGCCGAATTTGGTTGCGAATTATTGTTTTGAGTTGGCGCAGATATTTAATGAGTTCTATCACTTGTGTCCTGTCTTGGGTAGTGAGGAAGAAGGATTTAGGTTGAAGTTGGTTGATGCGTTTAGGGTTGTGTTGGGGAAGGGGTTGGAT
>JBDRJI010000083.1:0-3003 GCA_043815105.1 archaeon | reverse complement strand
ATTCCGAGTAATCTCCGGCATCCGAGCGTCCACTAGCAATAGCACAACATCCGAATTCCGCAAAACGTTCAAAACCAATGGCCAAAATCCCATAAATTAAGGACATAATATAACTTAATAAATACTACTAAATTGACAGTTGCTACTTGAGAATTGCCGGACACCACTTGTTAGTCAAACGCTATATAAACCAAATTGCGACCCCAAATATATATCCGAATTCATATTTCTATTTAAAGGAAAACATACTATTTTAATCAAGGAGGTGAAAATGATAGTTAAATTACAAATTTTTTACGATGACCTTAACCCTCACGGCGGACGGGGTCGAGATAAAATAATTCGTGCAGTTGATAGGATTATGAACGGTGCATCGTGGGAAGCTAATGGCGACGGATGGATAGCGAGGAGGTAGGATTTTTTTATTTTTTTATTCCCTCCTAAACTCCCTCAACAACTCGGGCATTCTCTTTTTTAACCAGACATAAAGTTTGGTATACTCTTTCGCTTCTCTCCTAATATATTCTTCAATCTTATCATAAGCGTCAAAAGTCCACATCTCCAAAACATCAAGTCCATCCCCCACCTTCCCAGTTATATTATCCAACCCGCTTCCCTTAAACTTCCCACCATTCATCATAATTCCGACGGAATGCAAATCTACAAACGGCCCCTCTAAAATATCTATTATCGGCAAACCATAGAGTTTTGTTTTCTCTTTTAAAAAATTATGTTCAAATCTTAAATTATATCCGTGAGGAATAAAATTCCATCGAGATTCAAGAATACCACTCATCCGAATAAACTTCTCCAGAATCTCCCGCTCAGAACTTTCCCACGCCTTCAAAATAACCAATTCTCCTTTCACGCCGTCGCCAAATTCATTTAACTTTTGAAACTGAATCGTTATAATCTTGCACGTTTTAGGATTGAGCCCGGTCGTCTCTATATCGAAATAGTAGTTTGCCATAGAATTATATGCTGACCAACTATAAAAAGATTATAGTGATTTAAGGAAAATTTATAAATTCGTCTTCTCTCTATTATTATGCAAAACAAAACCCACCAAATCGCAGTCACCGGAATTATCCGAAACTCAGAAGGCAAATATTTAATCTGCAAACGTTCTCCAAACGAAAAAGCATTCCCGAACAAATGGTGTGTCCCGGGTGGAAAGATAGAAACCAAAGATTTCATCGAAACGCCAAAAGACACATCGCACCACTGGTTCGACATCTTCGAAAAAACACTACAAAAAGAAGTCCTCGAAGAAGTAGGTCTAACAATCAAAAACATCGGCTACATCTCAAACCTGGCATTCATCCACCCAAACGGCAACTCAACACTAATTGTTTCAATGCACGGAGACCACGACAAAGGCGAAGTCAAACTCCAAGAAGAAGAACTGACCGACCACGCCTGGGTAACTTTAGACGAGGCGAAAGATTATGATTTGATTGAGAATATTTGGGAGCAGATTGAGAGGGTTGAGGGGAAGTGTTAGTTGATTTAATTTGTTAATAGTAATTTGGAATTCGTCTCTATGAAAATCAGAGCCGAAAATTTTAATATTATTATCTTTATTAAAATCATAAATCAAAAAGAAATTTTGAAATTGTTTCACAATTTCAATTAACGAAATTGTTGAAAAATAAAAAATAGTTGAAGAAAAGATTTAATACCCGTTATCCAAAAACTGAACATCCACCAACCCTTATTGGCGTGTCTTCTCTTGTGCGAGGCCCATGTTCTACAAGCCCCATATAATCCAAGCCGTAAACAATATATCTTCCAGGGGTCGAAATTATATTAGTAAAACTTCCTCCAACTTCCATTCCTTCGTCTAAACCTATAATTGTCTCAGAATTTTCAATTTCGTTTTTAGTATATCCTCTATTAAAACTTTCTACAACAATACACGCAGAATAAAGATTTATAATCGTTGCAGCTAGACCTACAACCACTGAACCTACAATTCCTGTCCCAGTTAATATTTCTTTGAGATTTTTCGCCATTGTGATTATAAAAATAAATATTTTATAAACTTTTCGGTTAAGTTATTACTTTAAAATTAATATCAAACTCTTATCTTCCCCTCTTGCCAGTCCCTAAGCACAATCCGAGCAGTCCTATCAACATCAATTTTTCCACCTTTTCCCAAAAATCCTTTTTTCTTTCCCAACTTCTCAATCAAAACTTCAGAATCCCCCTTCGCCTCAATCCCATAAAATTTCTCAATCGCCCCACTATTCCCCCGCGCCTCCTCTATCGCCGACTTTTCCTTGTCGGTCAAATTATTCTCGTCTTTCGGAGCCGGCGCCGACATCAAATAAAATACTGCATCCTCGGGGTTTTTGACATCGCTATAAGTTCTCGCTCCAACTTTCACATCTTTCATAAAACTGCTTTCCTCGGTTGAATATTCAGAATTCGGAATCACCCCCGGCGTATCCAAAACCAAAATATTTTCCGACATTCGAATTTTCTGCATTCCTTTTGTAAATCCAGCCTGCTTCGCCGTCTTCGCAACCCCTCGTCGAGTGATAAAATTAATCACCGAACTTTTCCCCGTATTCGGATACCCAACCACTCCGACGTGAACCCTCTTTCTGCTTTCCAAATCCTTAACCACCTCCTCGTTTTTGTCCTTCTTCCCCTTCCCTTTACTAATACCAAATCCCGAATCTCCAATCCCCGCGGATTTTTGCGAAGCCAAAATCCGCTTCGCTTCCATTTTAATTCGTGCCTTCAAATCTTTCAAACCAGATCCCTTCGTCGCCGAAACAAAAACATACGGCTTCATCCATTTCGGCAAAGCTTTCTTGACTTTATCAACATCAACTAAATCTATCTTATTCAAAACATAAACAAGAATTTTGCCCTTCAACAAAACATCTTTTTCAATCTCCAAATTCCGCGTTTCATCAATAAATCGCGCGTCCAAAACTTCCAGTACAATATCCGAAATCCGCACAACATCTCTTATCACGTCGGGATACTTCC
>JBDRJI010000082.1:0-4196 GCA_043815105.1 archaeon | reverse complement strand
ACACTAAACAACAAAAACATATCAATAACTTATATCTCTGCAGGAAATTTTAAACTAAAACTAAAAGTCGAAGATTTCAAACAAGGCAAAAAAGAAATGGCCGAAATAATCGAAGAATTAGAAAAAGGGGCAAAAGAAAATAATTGCGAATTCTATGCAACTGAGGACAAATAAATGAGCCTCAAAAAATGCCCAAAATGCGAAACTTATACTATGAAAGATGAATGCAAAAAATGTAACATAGAAACAGAATCTCCAAATTATAGATTCATCCAAATCCGAGATGCCCCTCCACGGTCGGTTCCATTCAAACAGAGAAGCTGATTGAATGAAACATTTTATATGTTACTTTTAAAAGAAGATAATTATTATTTCTGCATTGAAAATTTTAGCTCGCAATAGCACTCGACATAAACATAAATCTATATAATAAAATTTCCATGTAAATAACATGGGACTATTTAATTTATTCAAAAAATTAGCCAGAGAAAATAGAGTTGAAGAAATTGTTATTGAAAAGCTCGCGTTTTCTGACATTGAAAATTGGATTAAAGATAAGACTAAACAAAATGAGTTTAAACAGAATGAAATTATATTAGTAATTAAAGATAAAATAAAAAAACACGCTAATGAAATAAATAATAAAATAAAAATTTTGGATAATTTTGATATCGAAACAAAAAAAGAAAAAGAACATATTAAAAGAATTGTAAACAACAATAAAAAAGATTATATCAGAGCAGTCGAAAATTTCTTAGAAAAATTAAACGATTTAAAAATTAATGAGTTTGAAGAATTTATGAAAAGGGTTAATGAAATTTTTCTTGATTTTAATAAAAGTTCGTATAAGAATTATGAAAGAGCTACGATATTAATTGGAAAAGAAATGGCAAATACAAAGGAGGACATAAGAACTTTTTCTAACGACTTATTCAAAACCTACGAAGAAAATAAAGATATCGTAAATTTTTTTAAAATAATATCTCAAATAATATCAAAATATCAAAATATCAATTTAATTAATAACACCTTAAGTAAAATTACCGAAGAGAAATCATCGCTAAATAAAAAAATAGGTGAGAAAGAAAAAGAAGATAAAATTTTGAAAGAAAGGATAAAAGAAATTAAAAAGAGCCAAAATTATTTAAATTTTTTAAATAGCCGAAAGAGATTAGAATTTTTAAAATCAGAATCAAAAAAAGATATTTTAGAATTAAAACAACTTATTGATTTTAAAGTCCTCGCTAATTTTTTCCATATAAATCCAAAACAAATGAAAATTGTAAAGAATCATAAAGAAGATTTTTATGCACATTTTATTAAAGATAATGGGAAATCAATTATAGAATTGATAAATGAAATGAAATTGAATAACGACAAAATATCGGGGAAAATAAAATATATATATTCTAAATTAGAAGAAATAAAAAATAGTGAACAAGAAATAAAAGATGATGAAACTCAGGAATTTTATTTTAGAATGGGAGAACTTGAATCAGAAATTGATAATCTAAAAATAGAAAGGGCAAAAGAAGAAAAAAGATATGGAAGACTGGAAACAAGTAAAGAGCAATTAATTGACACACTAAAACAAGAATTTAGCAAGATGAATGTTGATGTTGTTTGAGCTCGACGTGGGCAAGGGGAAATTATTGAGAATTCTTAATATTCTCTAATCGCCCTCACGCAATCATCCCAAAAATCAAACCCGCGATTGTCGAATAAACCACAACCAGCCCCACATAAACAGCAGTTTTCTTTGTCCCCAATATTTTTCTAATAACTAACATATTGGGCAAACTCAAACTAGGTCCCGCTAAAAGCAAAGCCAAGGCCGGACCCGAATGCATACCCTTAGCTATCAGCGCCTGCAATATCGGTATTTCCGTCAAAGTTGAAAAATACATAAACGCCCCAAAAACAGAAGCCACAAAATTTCCTAAAATTGTATTTTGCCCTACCAAACTTTCAACAACCGCCTCTGGCAAAAGAGGCATAATAAACCCCGCAACAAAAACTCCAATAAATAATAACGGAAGAAGCATCTTCGAAAAGCTCCAAGTTTCGTTCAGCCACCTTTGAGTCATATGGTCTCTAAATTTCCACAAAACCAAACCAACCACGCCAACCGTAAAAAATCCCATCAGCGAATATCTTATAACCTTATCAATCTGCAAACCATTAACAACCAAAACCCCAACCATCAAACCAAAAAAAATCGCCAGCACTTTATTAGACAACTGTGACTCCTCACTCTCCTCAATCAGCAATTTTTTCTTATCAACCTTTTCTCTAAAAATCAAAACCATAGTCAAACCAACCAAAACAGAAAGTGAGATTGCAAAAAAAATCCTTGCAAATCCAATCTTAATTCCCAACACACCCATCGTTAAAAAAATCGCCGCAATATTAATCGACGGACCCGAGAACAAAAAAGTTATTGCTGGACCCAATCCCGCTCCCCGCTTTCTTATCCCCGCGAACAACGGCAAAATGGTGCAGGAACAAACCGTTAAAATTGCACCCGAAATAGAAGCAACCCCATAAGAAACATATTTTTTCGCCTCAGAACCTAAATATTTCATCACCTTTTCTTTTTTAATAAAAATAGAAATTGCCCCTGCAATAAATAAAGCAGGAACAAGACAAGTCAGAACATGCAACCTCGCATACTCGTGAAGTAAATTAAAAGCGGACAATATTGAAGTCGCAAGCCAACCCGAACTAGATAACAAAAAAGACAGAGGTGGCAAAAAATATAATATCCCAAATACGACGACAATTCCAGCCAATAAACTCCAATCTTTTTTTTCCATTTAAAATACCACCGATGAAATATAATACAATCCTACCATAATAAAGATTACTGCTACCACCCTCCGCATCCACAATTCAAAAGTTTGCACCCTATTCATTATTTTTCCCAATTTTGAAACACTCCTCGCCAAAACCATCGAAAATATAATTACAGGCAACCCAGTAGCAAGCGCAAAAACCGCAGGAATAATTAAACCATCCCCCATTTTTAATGCCAGAGGAACAAGCATCCCAAAAAACAACACCGCACTAAATGGACAAAACGCCAAAGCAAATACAACACCAAGCAAAAAACTTCCCAATAATCCCTTCCTCGCCAGTCTTTCTTTTAATTTATTTAACTTATCACTAGACCTAAAAAAATTCAATTTCAATATATCCAACATTATAATCCCAATCACTAACAATAACGGACCTATAATTTTCTCTCCGTATCCCTGTAAAAATAATGAGACAACTTGCGTCCGCATACCAAACCAGACAATCAAAGAAGCAAGAGCAACATAACTAAACATCCTACCTAACGTATAAAAAACCCCCACAAGTAATGTATTTTTACTACCGTCTATCTTTTTGCTAATATAAGCTATAGCAGTTATATTTGTCGCCAACGGACACGGACTTATCGCCGTCATCAAACCAATAAAAAAAGCAGCAACTATTGGAATACCACTCATCCCCATTGTTTCCATAAAAACCATTAACCCCATTTATTCTCCCGCCAGTTTCTGCTCGATAACACCCTTAAGATAATTCATATAATCTTCTTTATCTTTTATTTTATACCAAACATTTACATTTTCTTCTGCCATGAATTCTTTTCCGTCGTAAACTCCTAACCAAAGAGAAGCTCCCGTCGCGCCATATTTTATTACCAAATCTCTGTTCTCGGGCAAATCAATATTAATATGATCAAAAACTATCTCGCCAGAATTTAACTCATCCGCAAAATAAGTGCTCACTGTTTCTTCGGCATAAGCACCAACCGCCTTACAAGAAGCACACTGCTGAGTTCCATGAAAATGATAAATTTCTAATTTGTCCACCTCTACAAAAATAGGATTATCGATAACAGTATTTCCAGTTACAGATAAATTATTATTAGAATAGCCAAGAAATAATAATAAGGCAATAACCAAAACTATCAGCATATATTTTAACTTCATTTCAACATCTCCTTAATTTCTTCCACACTACTAACCTTGCCATAGCTCTTAACCTCACCGTCAATCACAATCGCAGGCGTAGACATCACACCATAATCAATAATCTTATCAATTTCTGTAACCTTTATCACATCCGCCTTTTTCCCTAACTCACTCAGCGCATTTCCAACATTCTCTTCAAGCACCTTACAATTTGGACAACCCGTTCCAAGT
>JBDRJI010000081.1:0-5341 GCA_043815105.1 archaeon | reverse complement strand
ACAATTTTCTTCTTTCCAATTAGTATAAAGAGATAATAAAAATAAAATCACAAGAATTATTATTATCCATTTCCATATTTGATGTTCTTTAAACCAAGATTGTTTTTTGATCATCTTATTCATAATTCAAACATAATTTTTAAACTTAAAAACTTATCTAAAAAACCAACTCTCCCCCAAACAATTTTTGATTATTTTTAGATTTAGACGAGGCGTGAGGTTGCGTGGCGTACAAACGTACGCGAGTGTTCTTCCAACGAAGTATAAGTCACTAAGAATTAAAATTAAAAAATTAATCTTCGTCGATTGGTTCCACGCGATTATCCTTTTCCAAAATATCGACAATTTCACTCTATAAATTTGCAACCTCTCCCTTCTTGAACGGCCCAATCTCAATACCATCAAATCCCAAAAACTCTGGCACATCCTCAAGAAACCGAACCAACCTATGTTTCCTCGTATCTTTCTGCGCCCCAATCATATCCGCCGTCTGATTTTTCTCAGCCCTCTCCAAACTCCTAACCAACTCCTCAAACAAATCCTTCTCAAAACTCAACAAATTCTCAAAATCTTTCTTATTAATCCCAACCTGCGACGCAACAAATGCCAAATTCAAAAGCTTCTTCTTTCGAATCCTCAACAAATCCCTAAAGCTCGAAATCGCATTATCCAACTTCTTTTTACTCTTAATCGCCATATCCGAAAACAAATCGTCCTCTTTGCTCAAAAATTCCTTTTTCTCGTGAAAATATTCGGCAACATCCATCAAAAATTTCTTCGGCAACATCTGTAAATTCTCCGAATATTTCTCCTTTCTCATCGCTTCATAAATATCACTAAACGTTATCATATAAAATAAACTCGCGACCGCTTTAAAACGATTGTTATACTCCATTCAAAACAATTTTAAACAAGCCAATCTTTCACATTTCATGTTTAAATCGCTAAAAGAAAAACTGAAAAGTTGGATAGGTAAGACTAAAGAAGATGACATAGATAAGGCTCCAAGAGTAAAAGTCAAAAAAGAAAAATACAAGGAAGTCCAAAAGAAAAAAAGCCAGACCAAGAAACAACCAAAAAAAACCGAGCTCGAAAAATCTTTAGAAAAAACGATTGAGGCCCCAGTGGAGAAAGGCTTCTATATGAAATTCAAAAAAAGACTAACCGAAGAAAAATTCAATGAACTTTTTGAAGAGCTTGAAATGATTCTATTACAAAGTAATGTTGCATACGCCGCAGTAGAATCAATAAAAGAATCCTTGGCAGAAAAACTAATTGGCAAAGTTCTAAAAGAAGTCGACCTTTCAAGCGAACTGAAAAATTCCATCGAATCAATCCTAATCAATCCGCCAAACTTCCTAAAGGAAATCAAAGACTCTCTCGAAGTAAAACAACCTTTTGTAATTTTATTTTCAGGAATCAACGGCTCCGGAAAAACCACAACCATTGCGAAAATGGCTAACTATTTACAAAAAAATAAACTATCCGTCTGCCTCGCCGCCGCCGATACCTTCCGAGCCGCCGCAATTCAACAACTCGAAGAACACGCAAACAAACTCAAAGTTCCAATAATAAAAAAAGACTACGGCTCAGACCCTGCATCAGTTGGATTTGAAGCAATTACTTACGCAAAGAAAAATAAAATTGACGTCGTATTAATAGATACCGCCGGTCGAATGCAAAACAAAGATTCGCTAATGAAAGAAATAGAAAAAATTTTTAGAGTAACTAAACCGGATATGAAAATATTTTTGGGCGAATCTATCACGGGCAACGACGCGACCGAACAAGCAAAGGCATTCGACGAATCAATCGGACTCACGGGAATTATACTTTCAAAAGCCGACGTAGACGAAAAGGGCGGAACCGCAATCTCAGTTTCACACGTCACTGGCAAGCCAATTCTATTTTTAGGGACCGGACAGGAATATAAAGATTTAGAAGTTTTTGACAAGGGGAAGATAATTGAGAAGTTGGGATTGTGAATATATCGTCAAATAATAGATACCTAAAATAAATATAAAAAGTTTTCTCTACCTGTCATAAATTTCACTATTATAATCTTTTGCGTAAATAGTTATTCCTAAACTTGGAATAGAAATATTCCTGCCTTTCTCAAGTGAGTCTTTGAGATATAACACAGCCAAAGAATTAGAGGCACCCGAAAAAAGCTCTTTTGATATATCAGGAGTAAACACCCCATCATCTTTTTCAATTTTTTTATCTATACTCATAATTATAAGTAATTAATCTTCCCTTTAAATAATTTTTGATTAGTAAATAAAAAGGTGGAACCACAATCTCAGTTTCACACATAAATCACCCCAACCCAAAATTTAATAACCTCTATTTTTCTCTCTATTCTATGGTACTAGAAAAACTTGGCTCCGCTTTGCGAGGCGGAATAAAAAAAATATCGAACGCAATTTTCGTAGATAAGAAACTCATAGACGGAATTGTGAAAGACATCCAGAAATCTCTAATCGAAGCCGACGTAAATATTGAGCTGGTTTTTGCTCTCTCTCAAAAAATCAAGAAACTTGCATACGACGAAACAATTAGGGGCATCGACAAAAAAGAACAACTCATAAAACTAATTCACGACGAAATTAGTTTGCTCCTTGGTAAAAAAGAAGAACTCAAACTTCCAAAGCAAGCAAGTATTATGTTCCTCGGTTTATACGGTGCGGGTAAAACAACTACTATCGCAAAACTCGGATTATACTATGCAAAGCGGGGAAGAAAAGTAGCACTACTTGGTTTAGACACACAACGACCAGCCGCGATGGACCAACTAGAACAAATGGCCGAAAAAATAAAACTTCCTGCCTTCGTAGACAAAAAAGAAAAAGACCCAATAAAAATAATAAACAATTATGAAAAAGAACTCAAAAAATACGACCTCATTTTAATTGATACCGCCGGACGAGACGGACTTAATAAAGAACTAATTAAAGAAATTGAAAAACTGAACAAAAAGCTGAAACCCGATTTTAGAATTTTGGTTATGCCAGCCGACGTCGGACAAACCGCAAAAACTCAAGCTGAAGAATTCCAAAAAGCACTTTCGATTGACGGAGTAATTATCACGAGAATGGACGGAACCTCAAAGGCAGGAGGAGCCCTAACCGCTTGCAACGAAACGAAAGCCCCGGTTTTTTTCATAGGCACTGGAGAGCAAATTCACGAAATCGAAACCTTTGACCCGGAAAAATTTATTCAGAGAATTTTAGGAATGGGCGATTTATCTACGCTACTTGAACACGTAAAATCCGCAACCGACGAGAAACAGCAACAGCGAATCGAAGACCGAATGAAAGAGGGAAAATTCACTTTGTTGGATTTATACAGCCAACTCGAGCAAATGAACAAGATGGGCTCGATGGACAAACTAATAGGAATGATTCCCGGAATGTCCGCCGCAAAAATCCCGAAAAATCTTCTGGAAAAACAAGAATCAAAAATGAAACACTGGAAAGATTCAATCAGTAGCATGACCGAAGAAGAAATTGAGAATCCCGAAATTCTTGAAAAACAGACCTCTCGGATTCAGAGAGTTGCAAAAGGCTCGGGGACGACGACGACCGAAATCCGGGAATTGTTGAAACAATATAAAATGCTAAAAGAAATGATGGGAATGCAGTCCGGACTCGCCGAAGGAAAAATTGACCAAAAGATGATGCAGAAAATGGCGAGGAAATTTAAAGGGAAGGTTAAACTCTAACTAACCATTTCCATAAATAAACGAAGAGTAAGAATCAAAAAGACCGTAGCCACGAACAACTAAACTATCTACATTTAAATCAGAACACTGCAACGGCCTATTAAAAAAGGCAGAACAAACATTCTCTAAATGTCTAACTCCTCTATCGCGCGAACCCCTATAATCAACAAAATATAAAGCATCAGATTCAATTTTACTCATAAGTTCCCCATATCCCAATAAAAGAAGAGACCTTTTTAAGGATTATATCACTCTAATATACATGAAACTAATACAACAAGGCGCCGAGGCAAAAATCTTCTTAGATAAAAATACCATCGTCAAAGAAAGAATAGTCAAGGGATACCGCCACCCGCAACTCGACGACCAAATCCGAATTCGCCGAACTCGTTCCGAAGCAAAAATTTTAGTCAAAGCACTCAACTCAAAGATCAATATCCCGAAAGTCCTCAACACAGATAAATTCGAAATTAAGATGGAATACATCGATGGCGACAAACTGTCCGAAACTCTAAATTCTTATGACGAAAAAAAACAATTCCAAATAATGAAAAAGCTCGGCGGACAGGTTTCTTGTCTTCACGAAAACGACATTGTCCACGGCGACCTCACAACCTCAAACACAATACTGAAAGAAGACAGGGTTTACATAATCGACTTCGGACTCGGATTCATTTCAACTAAAATCGAAGACAAAGCCGTCGACCTCCACCTAATCAAACAAGCGCTCGAAGCAAAACACTTTAGATCACCAGATCACCTACTGGGTCAAAACCACGAAGATTTATTCAAACAATTCACAAAAGGATATATTTGGCTGGACTCTAAAAAAATCGTAGAGAGATTAAAAGTAGTAGAAAAACGCGGACGATATAAACACTAAACCTTAAAAATCAAAATGCTCTCATAAAATCACTAGCCCCGTAGTCTAGTGGTCAAGGATATAGGCCTTTGAAGCCTGTGACCGCGGTTCGAATCCGCGCGGGGCTATCTAATTAACTTTAGCTCACCAGAGATACCTGCTTGCAGATTTAATCACCAGATTACCTACTGGGTCTTGTGCCATATCCAATATGGTACCTACTGGGCGAAAACCCCGTTTTTAAAATCCTCTACCAATATCTTTAAAAACCAAAATCAGCACCAACTATTATGGAAAAATTAACAAAACCTACATGGGTAAAAATGAAAGAACCGGAATTAAAAAAGACCATCTTAGAACTCTCAGAAAAATACGCACCTTCCCAAATCGGAATAGTTCTTAGAGACCAGTACGGAATTCCTACTACAAAAGTATTCGGCAAAAAACTAAAAGCATATTTAAAAGAACTCGGAATTGAGCGAAACGAAGACCTTGAGAACGCCGATAAAAAAGTAACAAAACTTAAAGAACACCTAAAGAATAACATAACGGACAGAAGCGCCAAGCACAAACTACAACACGCACAATCCAGACTTAATATCACAAAAAAATATTTCGGCATCTCAATCCGAGACCGAAAGAAAAAGTAATAATTTTACCTAAACATTTTTAAGCCAACTAAAATTCCTTACCCTATGTTAAAAGAAGTTGATATATTTGCAAAAGAATTTTTAGAATTTGCCAAAGACAAACCA
>JBDRJI010000080.1:0-8797 GCA_043815105.1 archaeon | reverse complement strand
TCCTAAACCCATTTTCTCTTTCTATTATTTTTTTTAATTCTTTTTCATCCGGACCTATAAAAAAAATTACATCAAATTTATCCCTCGCCAATTTTTTACTCAGCTCAATAAAATTTTCTATTGGCCATCTTTTAAATTCACTGCTTGCATCACATCCTACATGTATTCCAACACTTTCATATAACTTACCTTTCTTTTCATTACCCTTAAGCCAAATTTTCAAAGAAGGAGTTGAGTTATAATCGGAATTAACCAAATAAATATTTTGCACCACATCATGCACTTTTTTTAATTTAATCAATTCATTTTGAAGAAAATCAATCTTGCAAAGATTATGAGAAATTTTTTTCCGCGCATTTATAAATAGGGCACAAAAACTACCATAGTATGAATGAGGCATTATCGTAAAACTAATATCGAATTTCTCCTTTTTCAATTCTATTATTTGACCCAGCCCCCCAAGCGGAAAAAATCTTTCTACCCCCCTGTTTCTTTTATTTAGAATAATTATTCCATCAATATTCGGGTTATTTTCCAAAACCTTTTTGCACGAGCTACTAGACACCAAAACACTAATCTTAGAATTATTAAATTTCTTCTTGATCTCTTCAATCATTGGATTAACCATAAGAACGTTTCCAATTCCAGTATTTACTGCAATAACAATTATTTTCTTCATAAGTCATATCTTTTCAAACAAATAATCTCCTATTACCAAAAATTTTAATCCAGAATTTTCAAATGTATGTAATGCATCTTTCGGCGTCAAAACATTCGGCTCGCCATGTAAATTAAAAGACGTGTTTAAGATTCCACCAATGCCCGTAATCTTACTAAATTCATCTATGATTTCATAATAATCTTTATTGTATTCCTTCGTGACAACCTGAGGTCTAACAGTGAAATCATAAGGATGCATCGCCGCAGGCAAATCCGCCTTAGCTTTTTCTGTAGAATCAAATGTAATCGCCATATAAGGAGAAAACATATTTCGAGGATTCGCAATATATTCTTTTTCGAATTTATCCAATATGCTTGGAGTGAATGGCATCCAAAAATCCCTATCTTTTATCAACTCATTCAATATTTTTATAGTTTCCTTGTTTTTGGGACTAGACAATATACTTCTATTTCCAAGAGCTCTAGCTCCCCACTCACTTTTACCCGAAGACCTAGCAACTATTTTTCCATTAGCAAGCAATCTTGCAACCTCTTTATTTATATTCTTAATTTTCTTCACCTTATATTTTTTATTCAAACTCCGATCTTTAATCAAACTCTCCACATACTTCACACCATACTCTGGACCTAAATACAAATCCATTAAAGGAATGGGGTTAAACAAAATGCGTTTCTCTTTGCAATATTTCCAATATCCATAAAAACACGCTCCAATCGGATTAGACTCATCCCCACAACTAGGCATAACAAACATTTTCTTTACCTGAGAAAGCTCATATAATTTTTGATTTGCTTTAACATTCATAAAGACTCCACCAGACAATGCAATATTCCGAATACCAGTTTTTTTAATCGCTCTCTTTACCCATTCTGTCGTCAACTCTTCGACAATCTTTTGCACCCCAGAGGCAATATTATCAAACCTCATAAACCTCATCTCCCTATTGAGATAATAATCCAAAAACATAGCAGGATATTTGCAATGAATCACTAAGTGATCATCAATATAAAACAATTTCCTCAACTTCTGATACGCCTCCTCAGAATAATTTTTCTTAGCGTAGGGTGCAAGCCCCATAACTTTAAATTCATGCTCAAGTGGCTTCATCCCCAAAAATAATGTAACAAGACTATATAAATATCCAATTGAATCATACTTAGAACTTTGCGAGATGATCTTCAATTTCTTTCCATCCCACACATTTACAGTCGCAGATAGATCACTTCCCTCTCCATCTAAAGTAAAAATTAAAGTTTTCTCATCAATAGGTAAATTGAAACAAGTCGAAAATGCATGAAGGAGATGGTGATTTAATAACAATATTTTTTCTCGAGAGACATCCAATTTTTTTGACACCTCTCTAATTAAAATTTCTCTAAATTTCTTCTTAGGTGATTTAACCTTAGCGATAGCATCATATAACTTAGGATATAGTACAGGCATTTTATTTGCAAGCAACGTTTTAATTTTGTTTAATTTCGTCTTATGGATAAAAGAATTCCTAATCGCTTCCGGTTGAGAGAACCCAGCATCTCTTATTGGATAAGCATTATCTAAAACAAAATAGTCAACATCCTTCAATGAAATTCCACTCGCTTCCAAAATCCATTTAATAGATTTACGAGGTATTCCGCAATGATTCTTTATTCTAGAAAATCTTTCCTCGCTAACACAGTTCATCACTTTTCCATCTTTAAGCAAACATGCTGTTGCATTATGTCCCTGATTTATTCCTATAATGTACATATTTTTTAGAGAAGAAAGTCTTTTAAAAATTTATCTAACTTTTCGTATTACGCATTAATCATTCTTATATATAAAATCGCTACCACAATAAAACTTAAATATCCCCAAAATTCTACAAAAATATGAAAACAGTTACATTAATCAATCCTCCCCAGCCTAATTCATTAGATGATAGATTAGACCCCCCGTTAGGGTTAATGTATATTGGGGCATCGCTAAGATCTCAAGGAATAGATACCAAAATTATTGATCTTTCACAAGTTTCAAGGTCTCAATGGAAAGATAAAATAGGTTATGCAGATGTATATGGAACCACAATATTTACTACCTCATTTTATCTTTGTAAGGAAATCAATCAAATAGCAAGACAAAATAATCCTAATGCAATTATAGTTGCAGGAGGACCCCATTCCGCATCTTTGCCAAATCAAACAATATCAGAAGGAGATTTTGATTACGTCATAAGAGGTCCAGGAGAATACGCATTGCCACAACTGATTGACTCTTTAGAAAAGAGAATAAACATCCCAAGAATAATTGATGCAAAACACCGATTACAAATTTGGATTCTTTACAATTTCCCGCAAGAGATATGGTTGACCTCAATTCATATCATAGAAAAGTTAATGGTAAATCTGCCACAACAATGATTTCTTCAAGAGGTTGTCCTTATACTTGTAATTTTTGTTGCAAGGATGTGCATGGTAAAAGAATAACCTTTAGATCGGTTCCCAATTTTTTGAAAGAGGTAAATCAAGTAATATCTCAATATGGAATTAAAAATTTTCTCTTTTATGATGACGTGTTCACATTCAATAAAAATGGACGATTAAAAGAAATAACAGAAAGTCTTAAAAAATTAGGGGTAACTTATCGCTGTAATGCAAGAGCGGGAGTTAATAATTATCGGGAATTTAAAATGTTATCAGATTCTGGATGTGAGGAAATAGCCTTTGGAATTGAGTCGGGTTCAGAATCACAACTGAAAAGAATGGGCAAAGGAACAAGCTTGGCAAAAAATCATCAAGCAATTAAAGATGCAAAACGTGCAGGAATAATAACAAAAGCATACCTAATTTCGGGATTTCCCGGAGAAACCGAAGAGAGTATAAACGAAACCATAAAATTTATGAAAGAAGCATACCCTGATAAATTTACTGTGTTTGGATTTGTCCCTCTTCCTGGTTCAGACACATGGAAGAATAAAGAAAAATATGGGATAACTCAAATTTCGCAGGACTGGAAACAGTATTTTAACATCGCAGGACAATATGAGGGTGGGTTAACATTTGAAACAAAAAATATGGACAAGGCAGAACTTAAGAGACTACATGACTTATTAGTAACAGCCTTAATGAAAAGAGGGCAAAAAGGTCACATGGAAGATTATTATGCACAACTAAATATTAATAATTTTTAAATAATCCATCTCTTAATCCTTTAAAATAACTTAACAAAGCATTAATGTCTTTTTTTACAATAATTAAGTAAATAAATCTTTTAGGGAAAAAAATAAAAAAATAAAAAAATAAAAAAATAACCATTTGTTTCCTCGTGGCATGCTCTTTCCTCATCCAGAATTCGTTTCTTGTAATATAATATACCGCAAATCCAGAACCAACTTTATTGGCACTCACACCCTCGAGATGTATAACATTTGAAGATGTATCGACAAGAATTTTGTAACCTTTTTTTCTTAGGCGAATACAAAATTCTTCATCTTCACAATAGACAAAATATTTATCCTTAAACCTCATTTTTTCTTTTGTAAAAATTTCTGATCTGACAAGCCATGCGCACCCACCATAAGAATCAACAAAATAATCTTTTTTTGGACCATCCTTTAATGGAACATCTACATAAATTCTCTTCGCATACTTTAAATAATCATCCAGATAAGCTCCCCCATTCTGTATTCTATTATCTCTTGTGAGAACGATTGGGTTCGCAATTCCAATACTTTTATCATTCTCCATTTTTTGCGCCATCTTATTAAGAAAATTTCTATCAGGGAAAAGCATATCATTATTTATGAGCAAGATATAATCTGGCCTGCCTTTCTTCAAAATAGCGTCTATTAATCGATTTGCCCCCCCCGCATATCCTAAATTTTTTTTCAATTTTATAAGAGAAAATTTAAAATTAGACTTAGCTAATTCAACTCTTTTAAGAGATTCCCTCGCTGACCCATTATCTAAAACCCAGATTTTTTTATTTTTGTAGCTTATTTTCTCTAATTCTTTTAAGCAGTTAATAGTCATATCCTCACTATTGAAATTAATTGTTCCAATTACTATCGTCGGTTCTTTTTTCATTTTTTCTCCAAGATTAATTTAACTCGTTTTTTTATAAAAAAAATATCAAATATTTTTGACAAAGGAGAGAACATTTTATTTAAAATTTTGATTACAAAATATACCTTTTTCTTAGGAAAATGTGTCTTGTCTGGATTTAAAATATTTTCAACTAACTTTAATATTCGAGGAATTGGTCTATCTACATCACCGTTTTCATTGATTATTTTATATTTTTTTCTAAATAAATAAACCCAAAATAAATGCTCTATAGAATTATATTTTTTATAACATTTCAGATTAAAATTAGAGGATGCCCGTTTTACAAAATCTTTATCATCAATAATTCTTTTATGACCAATCTGATTCAAATATTTTTTATTTAACTCAAGAAATTTTTCCTCGCTCTTTTTATTAGGAAAAGTGATTATCGCCCTCCCACCCCCTTTTAACAATCTCCTTATCTCAGAAATAGTAGCTTCTAAATTGTTAACATGCTCTAAAACCTCAATGGCATAGATAAAATCAAAAGACGAATCCTTAAAGGGCAATTTTTCTCCCCTCGCAACCAAAAATTCACATTTATTTCCAAACTCTTTTTTTGCCTTTTTTATATTTTTTTCCTCGATGTCAATTCCATATACTTTTGCTTCAGGGTAACGTAGTTTCATATCAAAACAATTCTCCCCTCTTCCACATCCTATATCAAGAATTTTCATTTTATTATGTTCTTCAAAAATCTTTTGATTTGCCCCTTTTTGAAAAATTTAGCATAAGCTTTTTGATAACTTTTATTGTTCAATAATATTTCATTTTCAGAAAAGGTCCACTTGATATCAGCTCTCTTTAAGTTTTGATAACAAGAACCAACCGTATGCGTTCCCTCAAAAAATCCAAGATTCTCAATCAAATTTACTTTAGGGATTATACATTTCCCAGAATTAATTATGCACGAATATATCCACTGGTAATCCCATGTATCGATTTTACCATCCCTCAAAAGAGAATACAACCTTTTCCCTTTCCACCCAACAAAAGGAGCGTTCTCAAATTGGATAGATACGTCTTTTTTGATTTTTATAAATTTCTTCATATCAATATCATATTCCTTCCAAGCCCGCCTCCAAGTTGCCCATCCCCAAGCATTAAAACAATTTGCGAAGAAGTAACTTTCTTCAATTTTACTTTTTCCTTCAATATTAGTTCCACTAATTTGCATTATTCGAGTATCATCTTTATATCTCTCTAACATCTCCTGACAGAATCTAAAAAAACTCTGACTCGGTAAGCAGTCATCCTCTAAAATAATTCCTTTCTCAGTATTCTCAAAAAACCAATCAATTGCAGAACTAACAGCATGCTTACATCCTAAATTTTTATCTCTAAATAAAGTTTTAACCTTACATTTCCAATCAATATTATCTAAAATATATTTCCTAATGGCGTCGGTCTTTTTCTTTTCTTCTTTTGTTTGTGGACCATCCGCAGCAATAAATAATTGTTTTGGTTTGGCTTTTTGGATTTCTTTAAAAACTTTTTTGGTAGTTTCAAGTCTATTAAAAACTAAAAATAATATGGGAGTAGTTAATTTGAAATTTACCATTCATAAAGAAAAGATTTTTATTTTAAATAACTATGTAATTTCAAATCCAATTAAAAATTCTTAACTATTTTCCTCTCTTTTAAAATCTTTATAGATTTCCTTCGCTCATCAAGAATTTCTTCATGGCTCATTACATCATGATTAAAAACAGGTGGCAAATTTTCTTCATCTGGAGATAACCCTACGGTCATCCAATATTTATCCAAAGCTTCACCATTTAAACTAATCCCGTAATGTTTAGGATTACTGGAGATATCCGAACCCGGAAACGGAACGAGTGTAGATACATCAACCGCATCTGGCTCTGTTTCACATAAAAACTTTTCTAATCTATCAGAAAACCCTAATTGCTCTCCCGGAAGACCTATTATAAAAAATAGTCTTGTATCTAGACCCACCTTTTTACTTGTTTTAATCGCCTCATAAACCTGCTCTAATTTTGTACCTTTTGCATTTTTGTCTAATACTTTTTGGTCCAATGACTCAACCCCAAACGACATTTCTTCACATCCAGCATCATTCATCATCTTTAACGTTTCATAATCTGCTCTATCCACCCTTGTTCCAGCCCGCCATTTAATTCCCAATTTAGTAAACTCTTTACACATTTTCTCGAGTCTTCCTTTATTTAAAGTCATAGTATCATCATGGAATCTATAATCATTTATTCCATACACATTCTGAACTTGTTTTATCTCATCTACAACATTTCCCACACTTCTAAATCTCACACTTCTTCCCCAAATTCTATTACTTGCACAAAAACTACACTTAAAAGGGCATCCTCGCGACGTTATGATTGTAGCGGCATAGTCGCCATTATTAATTGCAAAAGCGTTTTTACTGAATGCACTTTCTTTTGGAAGCAAGTCTCTCGCGGGAAAAGGTATCTTGTCAAGATTTTCAATCCTATTACTTTCATAAACTCGTTTATCAATTCCGTCGTCAAAATCTCTTAAAGCTTCTAAAAAGGATTCTTCACCCTCTCTCATAATAATTTTATCAAATACACTATCTATTTTTTCACTAGAAGTTGTCGAAGCATGTACCCCGCCCAAAATAACACACGATTCTTTTTCTCTCGATTTAATTATCCTCGCTATATCTCTCGCTATAATATAGTCGGGAGTGGTGGCAGTTATTCCATAAACATCTGCCCCTTTAATCATATTTGGAAATTCTTCTTTCTCATATCCTCTCAAGTCTGTTATTTTTGTGTCATATCCTCTTTCCCTTGTGGCTGCAGCAACATACAACAATCCAAGAGGCGGATTTCTAGTCTGATCATTCAAGAACGACCACGGAGGAATAATAAATTCCACACTAGGCATATTTGTTTTTAATTTACTCATACTTTATACCAAGTTTTTGTATTTAAAAGTGTTATTATGCTCTTATTCTTTGTTAATTTCTTTACAAAATATATTTTTATAAAATTTAATCAATTCTTTTTCTTTTTTCTTAAATATTTTAGGAATTTTATTATCTACAAACCAAGGCTCTTTCAGTATCTCACCATATTTTTCTTCATCATTATCTAATTCAATAATTTTTTCAATCATTTCATCATATAAACCATAATCCTCATAATTAATAAAAGATTTTGTGTTAAAATATTTATCAATATTTGGAGCTCCCCGATAAATTGGAATCGCTCCGGCGAACATAACATTGACCAATTTTTCTGTAATATACTCATCTGAAAAAGTATTCTCAAAACAAATAACGAATTTATATTTTTCAAATAAAACCGGATTACTTAAATGATTTAACTTTTGTATTTTATCCCCCATATTATTCATTACCTTCCCATAAGAATCTACTTTTTTATATTTAGATAATTTTTTGAAAAAATCAACTCTCTCCCTAGAAGAATTGCTTGAAACAACAAAAGCACAAAACTTCCTCCTGTTTTGCCTTCCCTTGTTTTTTCTTTTAATTAATTTGGGCATATCATAATAATAACCCTGCAAAAAATAAGGCAAGATAAATATATTTTTATCTTTTATATTGTTTTGAATTATAGCATATTTGTTTTTTAATTTTTTAGCTTTAATTTTTTGGACAAAATCTAAATATTCTTTCATAAAATAAAATAAGGGAATTTCTGAGAAAAACTTTGGAATTATTAAATCCAGTTTATCCATAAGTTTATATTTCGCATTTTTAAAACCTAATTTATTGATTCCACTTTCAATCAGGCTAAATATATTTTTTATTGCAAACAAATCTTCATTAGTAATTATGATTGTTTTTTTATTCTCTTTCAAAAACTTATAATCCCCATCACGACAGGCCATTTCAAAAGCAACATCTGCATCATTAATGTCTTCTACTATTTTTACATCAAAATTTTCAAAAAGAACTTTGAAGGGGAAATAGTTTCTGTCTATTTTTTTGATTTTATTAAATTTAATCTTTATTTCTTTTTCCATTGTCAAACTTTTTTACTGTTATTAACTTGAAATATAT
>JBDRJI010000079.1:0-7991 GCA_043815105.1 archaeon | reverse complement strand
AACTCTTCGGAACATTTTCTATTACCAATATGTCATCTTCTTCCGACATTGAACATTTCAGATTCTTGAAAAATTCTATTATAAATTTCTTAATTTGATTTTCCATACAGAATTATCTAAATTTGGGTTTAAAGGAATTGTTGTGCTCAACTATCAAAAAATTTCTTATTCAAACTTTTATCTTTTTCATAGTCCTTCATCCCCAACGCAATCTGTCTCGCAATTTCGTCAACTCCCTGACTAAACATTTCCAAATTGCCTTTTGATTCAATAAAAGAATTCATTAATTTCTCCTCGATTTTATTTCTCCCCGTTTTCCCCTCGCTGTCCAACCCGAGATTAAACAAAATAATAGGCAGTTCTCCAATTACCATTCCGACACAACACATCTTATTAATAATCAAATCCACGACGTTTTCCTCCATTGTTCCCTTGGTCGCAAACGAATAAATATACATATCTCGTTCTTGTCCAATTCTATCCAGTCGTCCGATTCTCTGCTCGACACTCATTGGATTCCACGGCAAATCATAGTTAATCAAATTTCTGCAAAACTGAAAATTCAAACCTTCCGCTCCGGTATCCGTCGAAATCAAAATGTCCGCCCCCCCATTTCTAAAAGCTTCTATTCTTTTCGATTTTTCATCTCTGTCTAGTCCGCCCATAAATTCTACAATCTTTAAACCGAGTGGTTCAAGTTTCTCGACGATATATCTCAACGTTGTGGGATGTCTTGTATAAATTAAAATTTTTTCGCTGTCCGATTTTTTTGTAATTTTTATAACTAACTCAACTAGTTTCTCAATTTTTGAATCCTTGTCAAGTTTCTTATAATCGTCAATTATACCTTGTGCGAAATCTCTTGTTTTCTCGTGATAGATATCATTATCAACAATTTTTTGCAAACTCTCAATGGCCGACCTTGAAGAGCTCGTAACTTTAGGCAAAATTGCAAAGACTATTAGTCTCCCGTTAATTTCTTGTCCGTCGGCTCTAAAATAATTTTCCTTTAATAATCTAACCGTGTTATCATAAATCATTCTTTCGTGTTTTGTTATTTCGACGCTAATAATTTTTGGTATACGCTTCTTATAATTAATCCCAGTCTCATCTCTCCGTCGTCTAACCATCACTTCTTCTAATTTTGCCTTCAGTTCTGTCGGATTCAACGGATGTCGTTTATTCCCGCGATACAAAAACTTTTTCCGAAATTCTTTCATCGTCCCAAGATGTCCTCTTTTCAAAATGTATAATAAATTATACAATTCCAACAAATCATTCTGAAATGGCGTCGCTGTTAATAGTAAAAATCTTTTCTTCTGCAATCTATCAACGAATTTCCATCTAACAGTATTTCGTTCTTTTAGTTTATGTGCCTCGTCAACAATAACCAAATCCCACGAAATTCCGTGTGCCGCCTTATGCCGAAATTTGCTCTCTGTCCTGTCAAAAGTCTTAACTCTGTCAATTGAAGCAATCAAAAAATTGTGTTTTTTCCAATCGTCAGCTGACTCAACAATATGAAAGTCTAGTTCGAATTTTTCCTTTAGTTCAGCGACCCACTGATTAACTAAACTCGGCGGTGTCAAAATTACCACTTTTTTTAAAAAACCTCGGACAATTCCTTCTTTAATTACCATCGCTGTGGTGATTGTTTTTCCCAGACCAACCTCATCGGCCAGTAAGGCTGTTGCGTTCAAATCTTTCAATAGTCTCAGTGCCCCCTCTCGCTGATAGGGTAAATCGTAAGATAAATTTTTTGCAATCATCCCGTATGAAATCAGCTCATCAATTTCTGAATCCGAAACAATTTCTTTTGCATCCATTTGTAATTTAAATAATTCTGACGAATCAAAACTCCCGTTCTCAATATCTCCGAATAGTTCTGATGCTCCTTCGTCGAAATTTTCATTAACAATAATTTCCACCATCTTATTTCATTTTGTCCTCATAAATTAAATCATGATGGTTCTTTGAACCATCTTTACAAACAAACCAAATCTCAATCCCTTTAAGAATATTGTTGCACTCTCCCAAACCTATAAAAGTTCAACTTTCTTGAATAATACAGGTGATTAAAGTGAATAAAAAATTCTGGGCAACGACGTTTACGCTTTCGGGTTCTATTATGGGTGCTGGTATTCTTGGTTTGCCGTATGTCTTCGCGAAGTCGGGTTTTCTTGTAGGTTTATTTTGGCTAATTGCCCTTGGCGCAATAATGATGTTTATGAATTTGACGCTCGGAGAAATTACTTTGAGAACGCGGGGCAAACATCAACTTGCGGGTTACGCCGAAAAATATTTGGGCAAATGGGGTAAGCGAGCTATGTTTTTCGCGGTAATATTTGGTATTTATTCTGCGCTTATTGCTTACCTTGTCGGAGAGGGCGAATCGTGGTCTAAGATTCTACCGGGCAATACTCCGCCAATTGTTTTCGGAATAATGTTTTGGCTTATTATGACCTTGCTATTAAGAGAGGGACTTAAGGGTTTGAAAAAAATTGAGACGTGGGGTGTCGTCGCGGTTATTGGAATTATTTTTGGTATTTTTATTAGATTTGTTCCATCTATAAAACCTGAAAATTTGGTCACATGGAATGTAACGAATTTCGCGATTCCAATAGGCGTTGTTATGTTCGCTCTTCTTGGTTTCACTTCGATTCCGGAGCTTCGTCAGGAAATTAAAGGTCAGGAAAAACTCTTGAAGCGAGCAATCATCATCGGCAGTCTAGTCCCAATCATTCTTTATATTTTGTTTAGCGCAGTTTTCGTTGGTGTTCTCGGTACAAGTATCACCCAAATTGCAACTTTATCCTTCGGTCCTTTTGTAACAATTCTTGGAATCTTCACAATGTTAACTGCTTATTTCGTGCTTTCGTTTTCTCTTCGTGACACATTTAAGTACGATATTAAAACATCCAAATTAAACAGTTTCTTATTTACTTCAATTGTTCCCTTGGTTCTCTATATTTTAATAACTCAGTTTAATTTTATCGGATTCGTTTCAATTATAGGAGTTGGGGGTGTTATCTCGGGTGGACTTACAGGAGTCTTAATTCTCTTGATTGCACGAAGAGCAAAATCCAACACACGAAACGACAAAGACCCGGAAATCATAATACCAATAAACTGGACGCTGATGATTATTCTCTCTCTTATTTTCGTTTCGGGAATTGTTCTGCAATTTTTAGTGTGATTAGGAAGACTAGATCTAGTTTATATTAAGCCAAATAAACACAAATCTTTATATATTATCTCTTCTAAAAAAATATATGGGTGATAGATACATTGCGTGGCTTTCGGATCTTTCTAAGAATGATTTGAGTCTTGCGGGAGGCAAGGGGGCGAATTTGGGTGAGATGTTCAACTCGAAATTTCCGGTGCCTCAGGCTTTCGTCGTAACAACCGACTCGTTTTATCATTTTCTCAAAGAGGCGAAACTCGAAGATAAAATAAAATTAATCCTAAATAAAATAGATGTGGACAATACAGATAGCCTTACAGAAAAAGCCAAAGAAATTCGAGAGATGATAATTGGTGCAGACATGCCAAAAAATTTGGAAAATGAAATTATCGAGGCATACGATCATCTTAATATAGATCTTACCGGACTTGAGAATTCTCCGGGAGCGTTGGCAATTTTGAAATCTGCGAGAGAATCGGTTTTTGTTTCGGTTCGTTCTTCAGCGACGGCAGAAGATCTCGGGGATGCATCTTTTGCGGGACAGCAAGAGTCTTTCATTAATGTAAAAGGAAACCCAGAACTAATTCAAAAAGTAAAACAATGTTTCGCTTCGATTTTTACGGCACGTTCAATTTTTTATCGAAAGAAAAAGGGTTTTGATGGTTTGGTCGGGATTGCGGCGATAGTTCAAAAAATGATTAATTCCGACAAGTCGGGTGTAATTTTTTCACGAAATCCAATTAAAAATAATGACGAAATTTTGATGGAAGCTGTCTTTGGGCAAGGCGAGGGAATTGTGTCTGGGAAAATAAAGCCAGATCAGTATATATTAAAAAGAGACTTGGAAATTATAGAGGAAAAAATTGCTGACAAAAAACTGGCGATTGTTAGAACTGCGGGAGGGGAAACTAAGACAATTCAGCTAACGCCTGAAAAGTCAAATAGCCGGGTTTTGAAAACTTACGAAGTGAAACAGTTGGCTGAATATGCGATTAAACTTGAGGAGCACTACGATAAGCCACAAGATATAGAGTTCGCAATTGAAGATGAGAATATTTATATTTTACAAACGAGGCCGATTACAACTCTTAAAAAATCTATATCGGGCAAAGAAGAGGCAGATCTTGACGGGCAAATTTTGGTTGAAGGGGTCGCGGCATCGCCTGGGGTTGCATCTGGCGTTGTGAGAGTAATTCAGTCGATGGACGATCTTGGTAGGGTTAAGGATGGAGATATTTTAGTTACGACAATGACGAATCCAGATATGGTGGTTACAATGCAAAAGGCGGCAGCGATTGTAACGTCAGAGGGCGGGGTAACGGCACATGCGGCAATTGTATCTAGGGAGATGGGTATACCAGCAATCGTTGGAGCACAAACTGCGCTTGAAATTTTACACGACGGAGACGAGGTTACAGTAGATGGATTTCACGGGAAAGTGTTTGCAGGAAAAGCCGAAAATAAATCGGTCGAAGTCCTGCCAATTGTTAAAACGAAAACGAAAATTAAAGTTATGGTTGATCTTCCGCAATTTGCCGAAAGAGCTGCAAAAACAAAAGCTGATGGAATAGGACTGGTACGATTAGAAGGATTAATTGCGACTGCGGGTAAACATCCCGTCGCGTATGAGAAAGAAGGAAAGTTGAATGAGTATCAGACAATGTTAGAAAAAGGTTTAGGAAAAATTGCAGAAACTTTTTTTGGTAAACCAATCTGGGTACGTAGTTCTGATATTCGAAGTGACGAATACGCAAACCTCGAGGGTGCACCAAAAGAAATCGAAAAAAATCCAATGTTGGGCGACCATGGAATCCGTTTTTCACTGAAGCATCCGGGAATTTTTAAGGCTGAACTTTTGGCAATTAAAAAACTCGCGGGCAAGGGACACAAATTTGGGGTTATGTTTCCGCAAATTATTTCCGTCGATGAAGTCAAACAGGCTCGAGCAATATTTAATGAATTGAAAATTGAGAATGTTCAGTTTGGGGTAATGATTGAAACGCCTGCGGCGTCGATTTTGATAAAAGATATATGCGATGAGGGAATCGATTTTATTTCGTTCGGGACAAACGACTTGACGCAGTATACTTTAGCGATTGATAGAGGTAATGAGAAAGTTCAGGATATTTACGATGAAATGAATTGGGCGGTTTTGAAACAAATCTCGCGAGTAATCAGGGAATGTAAAAAACGGGGTGTTGAAACTTCAATCTGTGGGCAGGCAGGTTCCAATAGGGAGATGATAAAATTTTTGGTTAAATGTGGCATCGATTCAATCTCTGTGAACGCTGATGTTGCAAAAGAAATTTCTGAGTTGGTTTATGAATTGGAAAATGAGGGGGAAGTTAAGGAAAAAATTGAAGAGATGGAAGATGTCGACGAGGAAGCGAAAAAGAAATTGGAAAATCCCGAAGCGATTGAAGAAGTTTTGACGGGAAATTCGGAAGAGGGGTCGCAGGAAGAAGAATCCGATGAAGAATCCGAAGATAACGAAGAATCACAAGAAGAACAAACTGAAGAGAAATCTGAGAATGGTGAGGAGCCAAAGAAAGAAGATATTTTTGATTAATGTTACTCCTTGTAAGACACAACAGATAGAAAGCTTTATAAACTTTGAATGCCTGTATAAATCATGGCATTAGAAGATATTGTAAAAGGATTGAGAACTGTGGATGAAAATCCCGTAGTTAATCCTAATTATAATCCTAAAACACTTATCGATACAATTGAATGTATTGGGGAATTAGAGCAAATAAATATTAGGACGCAAGAGGGACTTGCTAAGTATAGAGAAATTACAGGATTGCCGACGAAGGATGTGCCGAGAGAAAAGACAGAACTTTTTTATGAAAAAAATACACGCGGATGTAACCGAGGGATTTGGGAAATATATAAACAAACATATTGAGCCGATAACTAATGAGTTGGACGAAAAGAAAAAGACAGACATAGGATACGGTTTTTGTCCGACGGTGGAGTCAGGGTATAAAGGTTCGGCTGATTATAATGTTGTGATGGATGCAGTTAACTCGGCAAAAAAAGCGGTTGAAGAAATTCAAAAAAATTCGATGGCTTATATAAGTAAGCAGATAGAAGATGCTCCGGATTTTATGAAAGCAATTATTGCGAGATTTCCCGAGGAAGTATGCAATATAGATATGAAATATACACAAGGAAAAGCGCTCGGAGTAATTAGAAGATATGGCTCCACGAAATTTATAGCTGAGACGCGCGAGCCGTTAGAAAAATTGCAGTCCGAGTACTATACAGATATGAAAGCTTTAGGAGAAAAAGAAAAAGAATTAGAGAAAAACACATTTCCTGATTTAGACACGGACGGGTCGGCGAAATATTTTGCGGAAGTTGAAAAAGAAAAGGACGAGCTTAGAAAGAGAGAGGAGCAAATCAAGATGCTGTCCGGAATAACAAATGCGATTGTCAAGGAAGTTATCGGAGTGATTCAAGAAAGAGAAAATGCTTCCAAGAAAGCAACCGATTAATTTTTTATTTGTTTAGATTTTTTGTGCAGAGTGACTATCAATCAAATTATCAATCAACTTGGCCATTTCTCCCAGAAATTCGTCTGCCTTTACAAACCACTCGTCTAAATCTTCACCCTTAACCGAGGTTCGGCCTCCGTGAATAATTTCCTTGGCGACGGAATGAATCTCGGCATAATAGCTAACATATTTTTTATTCAGTTTTTTCGTCTTAACAAATTGCTCAGTCAGAACTTCTGGAATTGCTTCGGGTGAAGATGGCATAACATGAGCGGCGATTAGGGCAGCGTGTGCTGCATCAACCATTGTCCAGTAAAGTCCGTCGACAACCGCAAGCATAGATTGCTTCGCTCTTGTCATGTGTCCGGGAGCTCTCTGTAATAAGGTATAAATTGATTCTGGTGTCGAACGAATTTTTCCTTCTTTTAATAGAATTCTTAATGGATTAAAAAATCCGCCAAAGTCAATTAGTGCGTCGCCATATCTTAAAACATTAATCACAACAGGGTCACCTCTCATCATATCATCCCACCAGGTCGACAACTTAACTGTGTTAATATGCAAGGCCTTAGCATAAGGATTTGTGCTAATAATTTTCCCGAGTTCTTCACGATACCAAGCAATCAATTCCTGATCCCACCTTATAGAAACATCGTCGATAATAATAATAATATCAATATCGGAATCGGGAGTAGAAACACGTTTTGCCGACGACCCGAACAAGACAATTGATTTAATCATCTGGTCAAACTTATCATAAACCTTTGTCGCAAAATCCATAGCAATCTCACGTTCGCCAGCAATCATCAAAGTCGGAGAAATTTCTTTCATGGCTTTTGTTATCCGCTTCGCACCGCTTTCCTTAATCGTTTTATTCACCATCTTTTACTAATAATTAGTAGCGATTATATTTTATAAAGGTTGTTGTGAAATGGGTTTTATTTTCTCGTCCCGTATTTTTTCCAAATATGTCTGAATCTAGAGTTCTTTTTTATTTCATCCAAGTTACCTTCGGCTATGATTTTTCCCTTTTCGAACATGTAGATATAATCAAACTTATTAAGAAGATGTAATCTATGAATTGATGATACAATGGTTTTGTTTTTGAATTCTTTAAAAATACTGTCATGAATTTTCATTTCGTTCAAACCATCGACGCTACTTGTAGGTTCGTCCAATAAAACAATGTCGCGGTGCTCATGACCGGCGCGGTGGCCCTGGTGGGGGTGGTCTTCCTCAAGGTGGAGGAGCGCAACCTCCTGGAGCAGAAGATCCGGGAGGGAAAGCAGATGGTGGCCGCCCTCCAG
>JBDRJI010000078.1:0-8754 GCA_043815105.1 archaeon | reverse complement strand
TCAAACAAATAAGAGCCACCACTAAAAACAATCATTGTCCCATTCGCAGTCTCTCGAGTCTGCTTGTCATCAGCCAACATAACAGGAATTGCAGAATATCTATCCTGAGAATCTTCTTCGCCTCCACCAATCCCAGAGTATGCAGGATACTTGCCCAAATCAGTCTGATCAATCAATAAATAAGAAACATTCCATGTCTTCATGTAGCTAAGGGCGCTCTCAGG
Source organism: archaeon (assembly GCA_043815105.1). Taxonomy (GTDB): domain Archaea; phylum Nanobdellota; class Nanobdellia; order Pacearchaeales; family GW2011-AR1; genus JAGVXH01. The sequence goes on along the minus strand of JBDRJI010000078.1, from coordinate 8,530 downwards.
ATTCGGTGTAGTCAAAATATACCTTCCAATATAATGATCTGCCTGATCACCCCCAGAATGTCCTCCGTCGGTCACAGTTGGCCTTTTTCCTAAGCTCTGAATCCAGTATCCATAATCCCACCAATGAACAAAAATATCTCCCTCGTTAGTATTATTTCTCACCCACTCCATTGATTGTTGCCACTGCGGATTTGCACTAGGTCCAGTATATTTTGCCTGGCCAGAAACATTTTCATAATATCCGACGACCGAATAAACCGAGCCAATGACCGCCAATATAAATATTCCCCAAAACAATATTCTCAATATCTCCTCATTGGTCTCCCTAGCATAATCATAAATTCTTCCGGTAAAATACGCCGCAGAAAAGGCAACGAAAGGTGCAATCAAAAAGAAAACACGAGTAGCGCTTCTTCCATTGATCAAGGTAAAAAATAAAATAGCAAGAACTAATATCGTAGAACTATCCACCTTAAATTTATTTTTAGTGGCTGTCAGTAAAAGCACAACTCCAAAGAAAATAATACTTAATAGATAAAAACTCTGACTAACAAAATTCGTTCCGTTAAATAAAGACGCCGAAGAAATTCTACTAAACAAAATTCCCGATACAACAATTACCCATGAAAAAATAAAAAGAAGTTTATATTTTCTATTTCTAATATTTAATGCGAAATTAATCCCAATAATGAAAGCTCCAAGGATAAATAGCCAAAAAATAAATTTTCCACTCTGACCAACCCAATCCATAAGGTAAGGTTGGGCATTCTCTGCAACAGTCGCACCAAGTCTTCCGCCACCCAAATTTCCGAAAGGATTAATCAGTTTTACCCACACTTCCTTAAAAACTCCAAAGATACTCTTTCCAATAATTTTCAAACCAATCAATCCAAATAAAATAGTCGCGCCAAGAGAATATAATGTTTTATATTCCTCAAATTTTATATTCCCCATTTTTATTTTCTTTATACGAGAAAATCCAAAATCAATTAAAATAAATACAAACACAAATGGAACAAGTAATCCATAAGAGCCACTAAATCTATTTAGCATATCATTCCATAGGTACCCAAAAACCAAAGGAGATAAAATACTAGACAATAACAATATTCCATAAAAAGAGATTGCTTTTATTCCGTCTTTTTTAGCAAAAAACCAATACATAAAAAACGCAAAAGGCATGGTCGTTAATACAAGTGTAACGGCTCCTCCCCAGGTTGCCAAAACAAAAGCAATCATAAAACCACTAAGAATAGAATAAATCCAAACATGTTTCCAGCTCTTTTCAAAATTTTTAAGAGCTAAGGCATAAACCAAAAAAAATGAAAATATAGCAATCATTCCAATCGCTTCATGGTCTGAAAATCCCGCCATTGTTCTATAAAGATAAGATGGAGCAAACGCTAGAAGTGCGGTAGCACCCAATGCAACACTTTTTTTCTTAGATAAAACATATGACAAAAAGAAAAAAAGAATAATGCCTATAACAAAAAATATTACAGGAGAGGCGATTCCAACGCCCTGTAGCGTAATATTGGGACCAAATGCCTTAGTAATATAATAAATTCCAACAATAGTTTTTGGTAAAATTTCACTATGCCATGCAACATTAGTTGATGGACTTCGCATCTCATCAAACTCAGGCATCACTCCGTCACTTTCGACAATCGTCTCGGCAATTCTAAGAAAATAAAATGGATCTAAAGCCAGGGGAATTTTCTCTCCCGTCGTGGAATCAGTCAGCAAGTCCCAATTAGAAAGTCGAATCGAAGAACTCATCATTAAAATAATAAACAAAATCGTAAGAGTCGCAATCCATTGATATTTCTTATTAGATATAATATCCAAAGTCAGCTTTTTCAATTTATCATAATTCATGAGATTCTATATAGATTTCCATTTAAAAATATCACTATTTATTATCTCTTGCATAATAATCAAGAGTTTTCTTAATTCCGTCGCTAAAATCAGTTTCCGCCTTCCACCCCAATTCATTCAGAGCCTTGGTTGAATCTAATGCAATATATTTTATCTCCCCTAGTCTTTCTGGTTTAAATATAGGATTTCCCTTAAAGCTTAATAATTCTTTCAAGCTATCAAAAATATCTAAAACTGAAACCTGTTTTCCAGAACCAATGTTAAAAATTTCATTATTTCCTTTCTCTAATGCTAATAAATTTAATTTAACAACATCTTTAACATAAACATAATCTCTTGTCTGTTTCCCGTCCCCAAAAATTATTGGGTTCTCGTTTTTCTTCATATTATTGATAAAAATAGCAATAACTCCAGCCTCTCCCTCGGGATTTTGCCTATCTCCGTAGACATTAGAATACCTTAAGCTGGTATAATCTAATCCATAGTTTTTATTATATAAATACAAATAGTGCTCAACAGAATATTTGCTTACTGCGTACTGAGATAATAGTTCTACAGGACATTTTTCATTAACGGGAAGAGAGCCCTCCTCTATTCTACCATACAAAGCTCCCCCAGTATTAGAATAAATTATTTTTCTTACTTTATATTTAACACAGTTCTCGAGAAGATTTATTGTTCCCCCGATATTAACTTCTGAATCAAATACAGGATTGCGAACCGAAGCTCTGACATCTATTTGAGCAGCCAAATGTATTACAACCTCAGGCCTCTCTCTTGCAAAAATTTCCTCAACTTTTTTATCTCTAATATCTACCTCATAAAATTTTGCTTCAGGATTGAGATTCTTTCTAAATCCCGTAGATAAATTATCAATAATTACAACCTTATGCCCCACTTCAATCAAGGCATCAATAATATTACTTCCTATAAATCCGGCACCACCACTAACAAGAATTTTCTCCCTTATTTTATCATATTTCATAAAAGCCTACATCGATTCTCATTTAAAAAACTTCTTACAGCATAACAAACGCAATTAAAATAAATAATATCTGGAACGCATGAATAAGATAAGTTACCTTCCTCTCCGTTGCTCTGCCAAACTTATTCAAAATTAAAATAGCTAAATGTTCAAGTCCATAAATCTTATCGTAAGGCAAACTCAAATTTCCTTTTTTATCAGGAATTCCAAACGAATACTTTTTTAATCCGCCACGTAATTTCAAAATAATTTCAAAAATATAAGGAATAAAAACTACGAACGCAATCTTTTCAAAATTTCCAAGAATAGCCATCCCGGCAATTAAAGCCCCAATCGAATAAGTTATAATATCTCCAGGAAAAACTTTCGCGGGAACTTTATTAAAATAATAAAAACCAATCAGCGACGCTACCATACAAAGTCCGACAACCGCCAACCACGGCGAACCCGTAACGTAAGCCACAAAAGATAGAAAACTTAAAATCAAAACACCCTGCCCAGACTCAAGCCCATTAAACCCAGCTAAAAAATTATAAGTCGTTCCAGCTCCGACAATTCCCAACGGAATTAAAACCAGCGGATACAAAATCCCAAAATTAACCGAACCGAAAAACGGCAATGTCATCGAATGAGTTCCGGCATTAATTACAACCAAAGGTATTGATGCAGCCGTCGCTAACAACAACCGAATCCTGACGGACAATCCTTTGTTTTTCCACCCAAGTAAATCATCAGTCAGACCAACAATTCCCAAAATCAAAATAACACTAAGTAGCGCGAAAATTTCTAACGCCCTGACCGTCCCGCCAAAAACGAAAGTCTTCAATGCAACATAAGTCAAAACACCGAGCACAAAGGCCATAATAACCACAACTCCACCAGACGCCGCAACATTTTTCGGACGCCCAAATTTATTCATATCTTCCCAAACCAAACCAATCTTCCGACAAGTCTTAATCCATTTAGGCAAAAGCAACACGGTTAACAAAAAACTAACCAACACCGAAATCACAAGCAAATATTCCATAATTTATTTTACAAATCACAACTTAAAAATATACCTGTTTGTTGATTCTTATGCATTACAAAGGATACTAAAAAAACAACGGAGTCAAATACACTTCCATCAGCGCCGCCACAATCAAGATCCCAATAGCAATAATAACCATTAGTAATGAATCCTGCAATATCCTCCAAGTTCCCTCTCCCCTTAGATCCTTTCTAATTACAGCTACCGAAATAATTCCTCCAGCCAATGCTCCGACAAAATATGCCGAAATTTCAGGAATCCCGTGAATCATATACCGTAAAACTCCCACAGGTAAATTAGTCAAACTCCCCTTCGCAAAAATTCCAATTGCAGCCGCAATTACCGACGCATTCCAGACTAAAATAAAAATTGCCCCCGCTCCAAACACCAATGAAAACAAAATAGTAAAAATCAAAACATAAATATTATTGGCAAAAATTCTCAAAGTGCTACTGCTCTTAGTAGCCGCTCCAGTTGCAACAGGAATCCCGTGTTGTTCAATACAATAATCATAATTAGACGGACTATTAATTGCGCAAAAAGTTTTTATCTGAAAATTAAAAGTTTGTCCCTGATCTATATCAAAAACAAAAGGTCCAATCTGGAAAGAAACGATGTACCAAAATGAAAAAGCGATAACAAATCCAAGGAACATCCACATCATAGCGCGAATTGCTCTCGAATGTTCCTTAATTAATCTGCCCGAATCGCTAATCTCAACATCTTTTCCTTCCTCTAATTTAATAATATAATACATAAATGGCAGACAACTTATTACGGTAAAAATCACCACCAATAATCCCGACCCTTCTTTTAGAATAGAATCCTTTCCAAAAACAAATGTTACAAAAAGCAAAGAAATCGACGCCCAAAACAAACCTACAAAGAACATCTCCCACGGTCGTCTCTCTGCCCTTTTTGGTTTCATTAGTAATTCTATCATAGTACACCTCTACATTTAAACATTAAAGTCCTTTTTTAAACTTTCCATAAATTTTGTATAACAAAATTTTCATGATAAATTTTCAATTTTTCTTCAAACCGAAGTTTTTTATATAGTGCAATTTATACTAATCTATGGGAAAAAGGGTACCGCTATCGCGCTTCAACAAAATTCTGGCAGATATAAAATCCATAAAAATCCAAGGGGCGGAAAACGTCGCGAAAGCTGGAATTGAAGCATTTCTTTTAGAACCAAATAAAAAATCAGCAAAAAAAATATTGGCAGTTAGACCAACGGAACCACTTCTTCAAAACGCAATAAAAATTCTCCTTAAATCCTCATATCCAAAAAAAACAGCAAAAAAATTTCTGTCGGACCTAAAAAAATCTCACGAGGCAATAACGAAAAGGGGAGCACAACTAATCAAAAACGACATGAACATCTACACTCACTGCCATTCCTCGACCGTCATAGACATTTTAAAATACGCAAAGAAAAAACAAAAAAAGAATTTTGTAGTTTATACAACAGAGGTAGAGCCACTATTACAGGGACGGCAAACCGCGAAAGACTTGGCGAAATCAAAAATTAAAGTCATTGTTGCCCCTGACCTTGCCGCCGAAAATTCTCTAAAAAAATGCGACCTCTTTCTATTCGGTGCAGACGCCTTCACAAAATCCGTAGTCGCAAATAAAATCGGAACCAGCACCCTTGTCCGATTAGCAAAAATTCACAACGTCCCAAGGTACTCATGTGGTGTCGCCTTAAAATTCACAAAAAAAATCAAAATAGAAAACCGCTCATCACGAGAGGTCTGGGACGAACGCGAGAAAAAAATCGAAGTCATCAACCCCGCCTTCGACAAAACAAAACTCAAAGAACTCTCGGGAGTAATTTCCGAATTTGGAAATTTAACCCCGAAGCAGTTTGTTAAGAAGGCGAGGGAGAAACTTAAGTCCCTTTAGCCGAACAAGTCATCCCCGCAAATTAAAATTTTAGTCGCAGGTGTCCATTTCCGATGGACGGCGACGTAAAAAAATTTTAATTTACTAAATACGACGAAGTCGACTAACTCAAAGGAGGCTACCTGTAGGGAACCTTGGTTCCGTCGGGCATTAAATACGATATCTCAAATTTCATTTTTTATTAGAAAATGGAATTTGAAGAATCGCAAACTGAGGAGGTACACAGCCAAGGAACCTAGGTTCCTGGGCTAAGCAACTTTGAAAACCTTTCTCAAAACAATCGAAGCAACAACGCTATATCCAATATAATACCAAATCCAAGAACTTCCCAACACTGGAGTATAAACTCCTCTCAGCCACATAAATAAAAGCAAAAACGGAATTATCGTAACAAACATCGGTTTCATCGACGACTTAAACATCACCCCGACAATCTTCATCATTTCCAGATTCAACTCTTTCATAACACATTCATCTTTACACTTCTTCAGCTCCGCCTGAATTTCCTTCTGCCTATTCTTCAAACTCTTCAAATGTTCCTGATTCGTCAACCACTTCTGCGCCAACGTCGAAATCAAAGTCACCACTACCGAAAAAATCGCTATAGAAATCTTCGGATCCGCCACCATCATCTCTGTAAAACTCATAATTATAACCACCAATTTATCTTTTTAAAGTTTCGCCCGAAAAATCCCTACGTCCAACTTCCGATATCTCTTCTCCCCGCTCCCTCCACACCCCCGCCCCCAATTTTAATTCTTGTGAGGTTTGGGCAAGACGGACAATTGCGCAGTGTACACATCGCACATAAGGGTTCGTCCAACGAAGTATCAACCCCCACAAGAATTAAAATTAATTAGGCTCCGAAAAATCCTTTAAGAGCCGGATTCATATCAACCGCGTGTTGCTGTGCGATATTCTGATAAAACTGATACATAATCATAATCGCCAAAAGAATAGCAGTCCCACCAACCAAAGCGCCAAGTAAATCCGCCACCGACGCCAATAGACCAATCGCAACACCACCCATAATTGTCAACGGTCCAACATACCTTTTCAAAATAGATTCCAAAATTCTTTCATCTTTTCTAAACCCAGGCATACTCATCCCCGAATGAATAATTTTATTCGCCTGACTTCTCGCATCCATTCCCGAAGTTCCAACCCAAAAAAACGCAAACAAAACAGAAAACACAACATAAAATAAAATATGAAAGAAAGCCTGCCCCGCATAAATCCATCTAAAACTTCCAGTAATAATCGTCTCTAAAATAGGAGTAGAACCAATCCAAAACGCAATCCCAGAAACTGCCTGCCCGCCGGAACCAAATCCTCCAAGGAAAGTAGCATGCCCCAACCAATTTTGCAATAATGAACCAAGCAACTGTAAATTAGCAACCAAGGCCGAAACCAAAATAACTGGAATAACACCAGCATAAAAAAACTGCAAAGGCCACTTGACCGAATGACCACGAATTCTATCAAACGCCAAAGGAACCTCAACCTTCAAACTCTGAGCAAACACAACTATTAAAAATAAAACAGCGGTAACAATAACCGGGAAAATAGCCCGTGCCGCACCGGTCCCGTCACCGACGATAATAGACGCCACCAAAGCCAAAACCTTACCACTTGCTTCAAAGGTTCCCTGTATACCAATAAACTGAAACAACTGTGCAAATAATCTCCAACCAATACCCGCTGCAATAAACAACGAAACCCCAGAGCCGAAACCCCATTTCTGAACAACCTCATCCATAAAAATAATTAAAATACCACCGAGGCACATCTGAAAGATTACAAGTCCGGCGAGCCCGGGCCCGGCTTCGATACCTTTCATCAGAACATAAACCATAGATTCAAAAATAACAAACGCAAACGCCAAAACCTTTTGCATTGCCTGAAAAAATCGTTTACCCTCGACATTATTTGTATCGATATTCAAAATTTGTGCACCTTGTAATAGTTGTAGAATAATTGAACTCATAACAATAGGACCAATACCCAACGAAATAACCGAGCCAAAAGACGTCCCAAGTAAAATAGCCAAATACTCAAACCGCGACATTGATCCCTCGACCATTCCAAAAAGCGGAACATTCGACAAAATAAAATAACCAACCAAAATAACCAACGTCCATTTCAACTTAACATTAAAACTAACTTTCTTCTCCGTCGGCGACCTGACCTCAGGCAAATTATATAATAAGTTTCTTAAACCCATAAGATATATTCACTAAAATGTTTTATAAAGATTGTTATGTCGAAAGAGATTCAATTATTATTGAGATTTATTGTAACCATTTGAGCAGCAATACCTCGAGAAGTTGTAAAGCGCTTGTCTTCAATACCTAATCGCATAGCCTTTATATCTTGTAACGCTGTTTCTACTTTAGAAATATTGTCTATGCCGATAGCGTGAATCTTGATAAAAGGTATTTTTTTTTAATCGCAATCTTTTTTTTATTTCTTCAGAAATTTTACTAACAGAAATGTTATTATTGACAAATATTGCAATTGGAAAAAATTTTAAAATAGACTCAAAAAATTCATTAGATTTTTGGATATAATTATCTGGGTCCTGTTCCTTAAATGATTCGATTAATGGAAAAATTGTATTATTAAAATAATCTGCACTAAATAAATTAAGAACTTTCTTTCCATCTCTGGGAAAATCTTTGTCGAGTTTGCCTAATAAAGCCACAATTTTTTGATTTCCTTCATTATTT
>JBDRJI010000077.1:0-3743 GCA_043815105.1 archaeon | reverse complement strand
ATGCCTATATTTAATGTTAATGATTCTATTACGGAACTGGAGAATATGTTTGAGGATTTGAATGCTACCTTTATGATTGTTAAGAATAAATCAGAGGATATAAATTTTGATTTTGACAAATTGCAGAAGGATTTTTTAATTGAGCCCGTGGTTATGAATACAGAGGAGATGTATGGCGAGACTACATATTTTGATTATTTAGGGGCTGGGGTTTTATCGTTGATTGTTTTTTTTATCTGTGTATTAGCACCCGCACTGAATGTTATTGCCGAGAAAGAATCAAATACTTTGTATAGATTGTCTACGACTCCAGCGAATACGAGTATGATTTTTTTTGGTAAGTTTTTGTTGTTTTTGATTTTTGGGTTTGTTGAGATGATGTATACTTTGACTTTGGCGATTGTGCTTTATAATTTGAGGATTACGGGTTCGATTTATGAGGTTGTTGCTATTTTAACTTTGCTTGCGTGTGCTTCGATTGCTATTGGACTTTTTATTTCCTCTAAGGTTAGCACGATGCAACAGGCTTTGATTATTGTTCCGGTTTTGGTTATCCCTTCGTTTCTGATTTCTAATTCATTTTTCCCGCCGGATATTATGCCGGCGTTTATGGATTATATTTCGATGATTACCCCAATGACGTTTTCAAATCATGCGTTGAATAATGTTATGATTAAAGGATTTTCTTTGTCTTTTGTCTGGGTTGATCTTTTGGTATTGTTTATGTTTATGTTAGTACCACTGGTATTATTTATTTGGAGCTATAGGAGGATTAAGTATTAATGGGAGACATGAATACTTTCTTACTGGGGACTTTTATAGCACATCCTTTTTTGGCTTCTTTTTTTGTGCCACTCTTCTTTGGCGAGGCGGGCTTCGTTTTGTTATCTTTTTTGGCTGGACTGAATGGTTCCGCTTTTTTATTAGTGTTAATTTTTTTTGGTTCGTTGGCGGATGTTTCTAATGATTTGTTTTGGTTCTGGGTTCCTCGTTCTAAATTTTTAAAGAGGAGGAGAATTTTTGCGAAGATATTGAAAAAAACGGAGAAGATGGGGAGGCGGTTTAGGAAATTTGAAAGATGGAGTCTTTTTTCTTTTATTATGGGGAGTAAATTTTTGGTTGGAACCAGGCTGTTTGCGGTTGTATCTGTTAGTTTAGATAAAGTGAAATTCAGGAAATTTCTTCTTGTTTCTGTCGTGTCGGCGTTTCTTTGGAGTCTTATTATTGTTGCGTTTGGCTGGCTGGCAGGTCGAGGTTTTTTGATGATTTTTGATTTATTTAATGGGGCAAGAAAAGGTATCACCATTATCACCATTATCATTGTTCTTGTTGTTTTAGCCAGGAAATTTATGCACGACCATTCGACCAAGATTTTAATTAAACCAAAGGAGATAGACAATGTGTCTTGACAATTTTTATAGGCTTTATTATGCTCTTATGACTAATTTTGGAACCAAAAAGAAAGTTGATGAGATTAATAGGAGAAATTTAGAGAAGGTTAAAAATAAAGAAGGACGATTAATTATTTTGTTACACGGCATGTTTGCTAACTATTATAGAAATGTTTATTCTTCCATTAAATTATTGAAACAGGAGGACATAGATGTCATTTCGGTTGGATATAATTATAACGATTCACTTGAGGTATCGGCTAAAAAAGTTGGGAAAGATATTGAAAGTTTAATGAAAAAAAGTGGGGTTAAGAGCATCGATATTATAGGATTGTGCGGTGGCGGTTTGGTTGGGAGATATTACGCCGAAGGACTGGGAGGCAGTAAGAATATTGATAAATTTATTAGTGTTTATTCTCCGGCTAAGGTTATGCCTTCGACTGAATTAGGGTTTAAATTAAATAAGTTATTGGGAGGTAAGCCTTGGAAATATAATTCTGGATTGCGTGAGATTAAAGACAAAAATAGCATTAAAGATTATTTGCTTCTTTATAGCGTTGATGATAAAATTATTCCTCCGAAGTATACTAAAATTAAGGGAGCGCGTCGTAAAAAAATGAGAGGACCACATCTTTTGCTTTCTTATAGTCCAAAGATTTTAAAAGAAGTTGCGAATTTTTTGAGGGAAGGTAGGATGGAAAATGTATGATTTTATTTTGAGTAATTTGCAGATATATGAGAGACTAGTAATATTTTTTGGAACTTTGTTTTGGGGTGATGAGGTTGTTTATATTTTGTCTTTTTTATCTGGAGTGGGATTGGTGAATGTTTTTAATATTTTATTTTTTGGATTCTTAGGGAATGCTGGCTGTGATGTTTTTTGGTTTTCTGTTGCCAGGTCTGGTATATTCTCTAAATTAGTTAATAAGATTCAAAGCAAGCAAAATAAGAGGGACTCCAATAAAATAATAAAAAAAGAAAAGAGGCACCTGTTTGTACTTTTGATTTTATCAAAATTTTTTATGGGAACAAGACTTGTTACGCTTTTTTATATTGCGAGAAAGAGAAATATAAGTGTTAAGAAATTTCTTTTGTATAATAGTTTGGCCGTAATTATATGGATTAGTTTTGTTGCTACGATTTTGTTTTTTGTGGGAAGATCTGCTGCGGTTGCGTTTTCTGATGTTGAGGATACGGTTATGATAATTAATGTTGTAGTCTTTTCTCTTGTTGGATTATTCTTAATGTATAAGTTTGTCGTGCCAAGAATCATTTCGAGATTTTTTGATAATAAGTCCTGAATATTTAGAAACTGACGTATAGTAATATTTTTAAAGAGGTTCTTAGTCTATTATTAATGATATTGAAGATAAAAGAAAACATTTGTAAAACTGGATTGCTTGGGATTGTTACATTTTGTTTTGCTTATGATAATTTATTACAAGTTATTTCTCAAAAATATAAAAGTGGAGTGAATATTGAGGATGTTATTTAATATAATTTATTTTCTTAAAAAAGATGGCAGATAAGGTTGTTAAATTTGTTCAGATGGTTGCATATCCATTTATGAATTTTTATTTTAAGAAAGTTTTTGATTCGAAAGTTGACGTTAAGGTGAAGTTGGAGAGAGATAAAAAATATATTTTTGCACCGAATCATCAACGGTATATTGATCCGTTTATTATTTTTTATTCGCTATCTTTCAAAGAGCTCTATCCACTGCTCCCATTGAAATTTATGGCGACTCCTAAATATATGAAAAAGTTTTTTAGTGGTGGTATTTTGAGAATGTTTGGATGTTATGATTCTAGCGAAGAGTCCTTAAAAAAATCTATAGAGTTTTTGAAAAATAATAATAATCTTTGTATTTTCCCGCAAGGAAAACTCAGTAAGGGAGGTAGGGGCAAGGCAAAGGTAGGAGTTATTTATATCCAGAGAGAAATTAAGGGATCGATAATTGTTCCTGTGAATATTAATTATGGCGGCAAGAGAGCACATATTATATTTATAAAAAAGATAAAAAACAAAAAATTTCCAAATGATTTACAACCACTTGCTGATGAAGTATTAAAGGTTATTAAACAAAAGAAGTAATTGTTTTCTTTTGGATTTTGATGTATTTTTTATCATGTCGTCTATGAAGTAACTCCATACTTTTTTGTCCCATAATATTGGTGTGTTTTTAATGAAATCATATTTTACATTTTTGTCGAAAAAGAATTTATATAAATTTTTTTTATCTGCCTTGTTATTATAGATTTTTTCGTATTTGCTTTTTATTTTATTAATGTTTAGTTTTAAAGGGACAACTGGAGCGTTATTGACAAACTTGTAGTTGTTGTGCCTTTTCCC
>JBDRJI010000076.1:0-8762 GCA_043815105.1 archaeon | reverse complement strand
TGTAAAAATGAACTGGTGGATTTTGGTGCAATTTTATTAAGTCCTCCTGATGAAAATAATAAAGTAAGAAAAATTCATTTATGCAAATCTTGTTATTATGATATTATTAGTTCTTTTTAGTTGGCACTTGAATTATTATTCCCCTGAGAGATATTTCAAAATATAGAAAGGGAAAATAACATACCAGTAATGAAATAATTATTTTTTTAAATTTTTCATTTCTTTTCTCAAATGTTTAACCATATTACGATAAAAAATCTTTTTATATTTACCATTAACTATATCTTCCTTGGTGACATCATTATAGAATTCGCACAATTTTACTCTTTTTGGATAACATCCATTAAAAAATCCTTTTTTTGAATAACGTTCAACCTCATATCCCTCTCTGTCTTGCTTGCTCCCATACCATGTTGGATCTCTTAGATGCCATTTCCCTGTTTCGGGATTTAATACCTCAGTCCAAGCATGATTATCTCTGTATCCCTCTACTGTTCCTAAAACAACTCTAGATTCAATTCCTTTAGATTTAAGATGATTATGATCCATAATTGATTTATCTTTACAATCCATGACACCTCTACGATAAGGTATCCCCTCAATCTTTCTTAACATTTCTTTTTCTGGTATATAAACCGAGGCGCACCCCACTAATCCAAATAAAGCTATTGTACTTACAATTCCAGCAAAGGTTTTCTTCATATTTCTACTATGTTTAAAGACTATAAAAACCTTTCTATTTGTAGTCCCTTTGTAGTTACAATTATTTAACTAAATTTGGAGAATTTTATATTAATCTAACTCAATCCCAATAATCCTTATAAACCCTAAGAGATATTCCAAAATATGGAAGGGGAAAATAGCGCACCTGCGACTTTTGCAGAACAGAGAAAGAGAAATATTGCATATAAGTTGCGGATTGGGGATGTTTTGAAGGGTGTGCCGGTGATGAATGAGGGGAAGTTTATGTTTTTAGAACTAGGAGATAAAAAGGTTGTGCGAGTTAATATTTTGGCGAATTGTGTTGATAAGTTTATTCAGGAGGGCGAGAAGCAGTTTGCGTCTTTGACGGTTGATGATGCATCTGGGCAGTTGAAACTTAAAGCGTTTGGCGAGGATATTGAACCATTAAAGGAGATTATGCAAGGAGACACTTTACAGATTATTGGGAATATGCGGGAGTGGAATGGCGAATTATATATGATCCCTGAGGTGGTTAAGAAAGTGGATACGCGATGGTTATTGGTTAGAAAGTTGGAGATTCAGAATGCGCGAAAGAGTATGCCGGCTGCGGAAAATAAAAGCTCTGGTTTGAAAAATGAGATTATGAAAAAAATTAGAGATGCCGAGAGTGATGGCGGAATTGATGTCGATACAATAATTATGGACGTTGAGGCGAGTCCTGACGCGATTAATATCGAGGTTAAAAAATTAATGGAAGACGGTTTAATTTATGAGCCAAGACCGGGACGATTGAGATATTTGGGATGATGGTTAAATTTTATGATAAAAACCTTACTAGGGAAGATTTCAAGAATTTACAACAAGGAGATGTAGTTAGATATTCAGAAGATAATTATATAATCGTACATCATGCCGATGAAAAGGCTGCTTATGGTCAAATTGCAACTACCATTTCTGTTAATAGTATATCCGTGGAAGATATTGTAAATGAGTAAAAAATATGATAATGAAAAAATATGATAAAGGACGTGCTATATATCTTGGGGATATTATTGAATTGTGCGATACTCCTAAGAATAGTTATTATATAACAGATTATGAATATATGGACAAATTTTCCGGACAGATTGAAAAATGTACTTGTGTTAATGGCGTGTATATAGGGAATATCGCGAATGAATAAATTTGGGGTGGAGTCTGTTTTATCAATTCTAAATAATATTAATGAGTTGTCAAATTGAAGCGTTACATACTCTTGCTTCTCTTTCTGGGTGATATCCGTATTTTATGGGGATATTTTTGATTTGGGAATTTTTCTTAACTAATGCTGATAAACTTTGAACAGAATCATTGGTGGGGTTTATCATTAGTAAATCTAGGGGATGGTATTTTAGAGAGTCTTTTCCAAAAGTAAAATGCCCCGAATAGTGTGTTTTTGCTTCAAGAGATTCATATAACTTTGTCATATTAGGAATGGAACAAATTATTGTTTTAGAGAGATTATAATTCTGAGCGATTTCGTAAACATTTGAAAACATACTTGCACAAATTGGCAATCCTTTAAGAAATCGATTTCCGCAATATTTTTCACTTATTACAAGGCCTGTAAGCTGGGAGTCCTTTCGAGTAATTTTTTATCTAATTCTTTTTTATTAACTACGGCTTCTAAATCTCCTATGTCCGGTGAGGATTCTTCGTCTTTGAAAATACACTTGGAAATTGGCAATTGAGGGGAAGTCTCTAGCTTTTTTATTATTCTTATAGTGGCCGCAACTTTTCCTTCTTCTTTAACATATAGTAAAAAAGTATTTGGATTTGAATCAAATTCATCTTCATCGGAGAGTATATTCCCCGCTTGGCAAAACGGCCGGCTCTAAATCTGCATACTTCGTCGATTTCTTTTTGGGTTATTGCTCTATCTACTAAATAGCTTTCGTGATTCCGCTTAATACATTTATTTATTAAATTTTCTTCCATAATATTGTAACTTATAAGTAATATTTAAATCTTTGTGTATATATAAATAGAATTATGACAATCTATAATTTTTGAATAATTTACCTTCTATTTCTCAATTCATAACTCATCAATTTCCAAATCTAAATCGTCGCCGAGTATTGTGTCCTCCCTTGCCTTAGCTTTTCGTTTCTCTTTTTTCTGCTTCATATCAACTAAATCATTAAGGGTTATGTCTGATAAGTTTTCTCTTCGTGAAAAATTAATTTCGCCTTTTGATATTTTGTCCAATTGTATCCTTTTGCTTTCTATCTGAATTTCGGACATAAGTTCATCCTCTGGTTCTTCGATTGGAGCGTGAGACATTTTCCTCCGGACGTTATTTAAAATTTCTTGTTCTTCGTCGCGAGTTCGTATAAAATTAATTTTCTTTCTGTGGTTTTTCAAAAGTTTAATTCCGAGAAAAGCCTCAAGTTTGATAAAAATTTCTTCAAAATCCGTCGGTAATTTCCCTTTTTCTATATTTTGAATTATTTGTGAATCAACTCGCATTTTTTCAGCCAATTGCCCTACGCTTAGCTTTACCCGTCGTCTTGCGATATTTAGTGTCCAGTAATAATTGTCAAGAACATCTTCGTGGCATTGTTTTTTTGGAGGGATTCGAAGTTTTGCTAAGCGACCTTGTGCGGTTATTTGATCTTCGCTTATTTCTGTAGTGTCGCGCATTCCCGACATTCGCTCCATTCGTTCACGGACAGAATAATGCTCGTCTGCTTTCTTTAATTGTGATATTGACGGTTTTTTTATTAATGGAATTTCTTCGGATTTCGCACACGCTTCACAAATATTTATCATTTCTGCATCGTGAATTCCTTCAAATAGTTGAACTTCGTCTGAAGTTTTTTTACATATTATACATCTCATTGATTTAGGAAGAAAGAGTTATTTTTAAATAAATATGTAATTGGATGTATATGTTAGTTAAGGAGAGATTCTATATCGTCGATGTTTCTAAGCTCCGTAAAGGTTTGATTGTCATTGAGAATTATTTTCATTGGACCCGTAACTGAATATTTTTCTTTTAAAGAATTAATTATTTCGCTTTCAAGATTTATGTCGAATGAATAAATGAATAAATTGTCTTTGTTTTTTTCGTAAAGATTTCCAAGAATTCTTCCAACATCTTCAGACGCATCCAAATCTTCTTCTTCGTTTGAGTAGAAAAATAATATTGTGTTGATATTTTCGTCACATTGTTCGTTTAATATATTTATCAGCTCTAAATGCTCTAACAAAACTAGTGTATAGAATTTTTTTCTAAAAAGAATGTCTTCGTTTTCCTTTCCCATTTTTTCTTCTAGGTCGCCTATAATCCCACCCTGAAATGCCAAATCTTCTGATACTTCCATGTAAATATCTCCGGCGCAGATGTCCTTATCAAATAATGTATATTGAAGTTTATCTTGAAATATCTCGTAAGAAAGCGGTCCCTGAAGACCTGCAACGCGCTGATATTCAAAGTATGTGACCGAATAAGTTATGCCGAATCCTACGAGAAATATCGCGGTTCCAATTATGAACGCCCATAAATATCTCATTTTACTCTCGACTTGTCTTGGTTTCATAGTTTAATTTGTTGGAGTTTATTTATATATGTTATCTCCACTTTATTTTTTTGTTTAGTGCTACATAGAAAATTGAAACTATCCACCAGAACCCGAAAAGTACTGCGAAAGAAATAAAATACAGCGTAACAGCTACAGATAGTCCCTTTACTCTTCCAACTTTTCTTGTTGCAAATTTCATATAGATTCTCAAAACTATTGCGAAGAAAGCAACAAATATTATTATTCCGTTTGAAAGTAAATGAAAAATTGTTCTTTCAATTGTATACTTACTAACCGAGAATAGACTTGCGAAATCGAAATTTATTTTAATTAGAAATAAAAGTTCGTCTTTTAGATTTATTGGAATATTTATTATAAGATAACTTATTACAAAGACAGAGAGAAAAATACTTATCCACGCTATTGGGATAACGAACATTCCTAGGTCGCCGTATTTTGGGCTGATTATACCTTTGTATTTCCACGTGTTTTTCATAAGACCGGCATACCATCTTCGTCGTTGAATCATTAGTGCTTTGAATTTATTCGGGGCAATTGTATATGCTGGAGATTCTGGAGAGTATTCTATTGTATATCCATTATACTGAATTCGGAGAGACATTTCCAAATCTTCTGTTATGTTGCCTTCATCATATGCTCCATATTTATCGAAGAAAGTTTTTCTGTACGCTGAAAATGCACCAGGGGTTACATGAACCGCATTGACCGAGACAAAAGCCTTTCTGATGAAAAGTCCAAATAAATATTCTGCCTGCTGAATTCTTTGAAGGATTCCTTTTGGTTTATGAATCAACATTGAGGGTGTGACCGACATAACTTCTGGATTTTTGAAATATCTTGTCATTTCTCGGACACTGTGTGATGGAACGAACGTATCTGCATCCATTGAAAATATTATTTCGCCCGTGGCTTTTTTTATCGCATAGTTTAGGGCGGTTCCTTTTCCACCATTTGATTTTGTATAAACCTTGACTATTTTTGATTCGTATTTTTTGGCAATTTCTAGGGTTTTGTCTTTGCTTCCATCATCTACCACTAAAATTTCTAATTTTCCCGTCGGATATTCGGAAGCAATGATTGACTCTATGGTTCTCCCGATAGATTCTTCTTCGTTGTATGCCGGAATTATTACTGTTACTTTTGGTAATTCCTCATCTGTAAATAATGGTTTTTTCTTTTTTTTGCCTGAATGATATCCTAGGGCATAAAAGGCGGTTGCGATTAAACCTATATATATAGAAATATAAAGTACTACAAGTACAAAGCCCATTACTCCTTTTCCCCTTCTTTATTATTTTCACGAGTTGTGGTTTGCTCGGTGGACTCCGAAGCTGAGGGAGTCACGTTGAAGTATTCGTAAAATTCTTCGGAGAGTGAAATATCTAGAGTGTGTCCGACTCGTTTCCCTACGATAAGACCGAGCTGACGAAATTTTTTAATGTGGTCGTAGGATTTGTTTCCTCGAATTTTAATTATCACTGATTGCTTGATTGGTTGTTTGTATGCAATAATTGCGAGAGTTTCTTGTTCTGCTTTTGTAAATTCTGCGTTACCCGTTGCTAACTTGTTAATTAAATAATAATATTTTTCTATAATATCCATTTTCCACGCGTTGCCTCTGTTGATTAAACGAAGGACGCCGTTGGAATATTTTTTCTCGAGTCGTCTAAGAATTTCTTTTAACATAACAGGATTGACGTCGGTGAGCATAATCAATTCCTGAAGCGTCAAAAAACGACCTGCAATAAAAAGTGCTGCTTCAATTTTTTCGGTTGAGTTTCGCTCGTTGTCTTCGAAAACGTTGTCCAATTCTTGTGCCGTAGATTCTGTAATAACTGGAACAAAATGTGCCTCTTTTGTTTTGGTTTCTTCCATATAAGTTATCAGATAAGAGAGTTTTAAAAGATTGCTGGCGTGATTTTTTGATGGAAGTTGATTCAATTTGGAACCAGCTTTTTCATAAGGTTTATCATTGCGAAGATGCAGGATTATTTCCTAATTGGTTTGTGCTGGTTTTTAGTTGTCCTATTCGGAGAGAATGTTTTTAAAACGAATAGTCTTATATATCTTGTTTGAAAAGATGGCATATAGAAGATATTTTTACGGAAGTGATGGGAGTAGTGTTATAACGTTAAATTACTTGGTCTTTTTTGAGGGAAGATGGATATATGGTGCGTAGAATGGGCAATAAAAAATTTTCCATATTGGTTTTTGGCCTGATTTTTTTATTAGTTTTTTCTGGGTTGTTATTTTTTGATTATAATTCGCGGGATGGCGAAAATATTATTTCTGATTCGGGGGAAATTGTTCAGAATAATTTGTTTGACAGGGTTAAAAATGTGATTGGTGCGAATTATTTTGAGGATGTTATTAATAAGCTAACAGGTTTTGTTGTTGATGAGAGCGAAGTTTCGGGAGATGAAGCTGTCGAGGAAAATACAGTAGAAGAGCCGACGGAGATAGTAGAAGAAGAGGTTGAAAATCCTGTGGAAACAGAAGTTGGTGAGGCAGAGGTAGTTAGTGACGAAGTTCTGTTGAGTGAAATATCAGAAGCGAATGAGACGGTTGCAGAAGAAAATATAATTCTGATTGATGAGATTTTAGCCGACGAGATTCCAACTAATGAGACGATTATAAATGAAACTCTAATTAACGAAACTATAGAAATAAATGAAACGGTTTTGAATGAGACTATAATCAACGAGACTATAGTTAATGAAACGGTTTTGAATGAAACTATAGAAATAAATGAAACTCTGGTCAATGAAACTATTTTGAATAAAGGCGACTTGAATGTAACGACGCTACAATATAAGGCAGTGATTGGCAGACCGGTTAAGTGGATTAAGGTTGTTAGAATAGAGAATAAAAGTCAGGCGGGAAATTTGGAGTTGGAGTTGCCGAAGAAGGCGGAGAATATTACCATTAAGACGGGGGATGAGGTTCGGGATGCGTTGGATAGTATTGAGAAATATAAGGATGTCGTCGAGAAAACAGGTAAGAGGGAGCTTGTTGGGGGAGCTATTACGGGATATGCTTCCTTTGATATCGAGGAAAGCAGGGGACTTTTAGCGAGATTTTTTAATTGGCTGAGGAGTTGGACAGTTTCTGGGAATGTTATTTTGCTCTCGGATGATGACTCTGGTGAGCCCGAAAACGAAACAGAGGAGTACATAATTGAGACAGACGAAAATAAGATTGTGGATTTGGAGAATGTCGTTAAGAAGATGAAGGATAAGGAGATTGCGGTTGAGTATTGGACTCCGGGACCCGTGGCTGTTGAGGCGAATTTAACGGAACATAGAAAGACGATTACAGTTTCTGGCGACGATAAATATAATTATACTGATATTTTGGCTTATAGTTTAGTTTCTGGTTTTGCGAAAATGGGAAATGCGGAGGCGATTAAATTGTATCATTGGGATGAAAACTCAGGACAGGAGGGGAAGGATGAAATTAATTTTAGTGCTTATGATTTGGACAGCGATGGTTATGTAGATTATATTGAGTGGGTTGTTCCACATTTGAGTGAGCAGGTTTATGAGATTGTTATTGAGATTACGAAAGCAGACCATCTTGATGAGAACAGAAATTTTATTTCGGATATTTATGATTATGTGGAAGCAAAAGATGGAAATTGGAGTGAGGCGATTAATAACGCCGAGTATGTCAGAGTTACGTTTGAGCAGGAGTTAGATAATACAAGAGATATTACTATTTATGCGAGGGGAAGTGGAAGCATAGAGGTTTATGAAAAAGACGGCGATGGGGTAATCGCTGAATTTACTGAGATAGTTGATGAGGGTTGGTATAAGGTTTATCTGACAAACCTTGTTGGGCAACAGGATGTTTTTGATTTGAAGGTTTTAGGAGGTGTTGAGTTTGATTATATTGTAGACCCAGACTGGTTCAATTCATCTCGGATGTACATAAGAGAGCACAATAGCATTGTTTCTAAAAACGGCTTTACGAAAGAATATAAAGCGGAAAATAAATCGCTTAAAATGTATAGTGAGGATACAAGCATTGAAATGGAATTATTATCTTCTTATAACACAATAGTTGGAGCAGGAGAGAATGTAAAAGTCGCTGAAATAAAACTTAAAGATTGGCAAGGCAAAGACAATTTGTTTGATGAATTAGGTTTTTATGATAGAGAAAATTGGAATAAAGAAAATAAGAATTTTGTTTTAAAATACGCGGAAGAAATAACCGTGCAAACTGAAATGGAATTTCCGTCTGACTTTCCTGAAGAAGCAAAAGATAATACGCTCTTTGAAAAAGTGGTAGGCGACTGGGACAATGCGGTTGAATTTACGAAATTATCTGAATTGCCTCATAAAGATATAAGAATAGGCATTTTTTACAAAAACTATTTTAGGCGAAAAGATAGAATGGCTGCCGACTATTGACGGGTTTAATATCTACGAATGGGCGGCTTATGATGTTTCGGAGCTAAATAGCATAGAACACGATACTGTTCAGGGAACTGAC
>JBDRJI010000075.1:0-4756 GCA_043815105.1 archaeon | reverse complement strand
ATGACAAAAAGAATAGATTACATACATTCGTCGAAAATTCGGGAATTATTTCAGCAGGCAACGAAATTAAAAGATGCGATAAATTTTGGGATAGGACAACCGGACTTTGCAGTTCCGCAACAAATCAAGACAGATTTAATCGAAGCAATAAATAGCGACAAAACAGGATATACGCAAACTGCAGGCATATCAGAATTAAAAGAGAAAATTATGTCAAAATATTTTCCTAATAAATTTGCAGAAGACGTTCTTATTTCATCAGGCGTTACTGGAGGATTATTTTTATCATATTCAGCAATATTAGAAGAGTCAGACGAGTTAATTATATTTGATCCGTATTTTGTAATATATCCTGATATGTGCAATTTTTTAAACGCAAAACCGGTTATTGTAAAAACAAATTCGGATTTCACAATTAATGTAGAAAATTTGAAGCAGGCAATATCTTCTAAAACAAAAGCAATTCTAATTAATTCTCCGAATAATCCTACTGGGTATGTATACTTAAAAGAAGAGTTGGGAAAAATAGTTGAAATCGCGAGGCAAAATAATTTATGGATAATTTCGGACGAAATATATGAAGATTTTGATTACGATAAGAAATTTATTAGCGTGGGCAAACTTTATGATAAGACAATTGTGCTCGGGGGATTTTCGAAAAATTTTGCACTAACGGGATTGCGACTTGGATATGTCGTCGGTCCAAAACAAATTATTGACGATATGACAAAATTACAGCAGTATACATATGTTTGTGCACCAAGTATAGTTCAATATGCCGTCGCAAAAAACTTTAATATAAACATTTCATCCGAAATAAATTCTTTTAGAAAAAGAAGAGATATCATATACAATCTTTTAAAAAATTCATTTGAAATTTCAAAGCCACAGGGTGCATTTTATATCTATCCAAAACTTCCGGAGGGTATTTCGGCAACAGCCTTTTCAGAGAAGTGTCTCGAGAATAATTTAATTGTAGTCCCAGGTTCGGCATTTAGTAAGGTAGATGATTATTTTAGAATTTCATATGCGACTAGCGAAGATGAATTAAAACGCGGTGCACAAATTTTAATAAAAGTTGTAAATGAAATGAAAGCGGGGAATTAATTATCCAAACTTTTAAATAACATAATTCTTTTAGTTTTAATATGAATAAATATAAAGTTCTGAATAAATATGAAACAGAAGCATATAGGGATTATGCTGTGAAAACAATTAAAAAGTGGCATTCTAAATGCAAGCCAGGAGTGATTATTTTAAATGAGACTTCTGCTACTCCAATGGGTTGGGTATTTAAAGAGGCATGGAAAAATGCTTATCCTGATGAAAAACTTCCAAAATTTATGGCAATAAATCCTCGTTATGGAAAATTAAATAAAAGACAGAAAAAATATCTAAAAGATAAAAATGCTGCAGTTATTGTTTATGATGAATTTTGGCAAAAGTATGGAATTATTAAGGATACATTTTTTCAGAGATATAAGTATGGACAGAAATTACTTGGTAGTAAGTATGAAAAATATAAACTTTTTGGAGATACAAAATTTCATTTTGAAAAAACATCTAATGATATTTATAATCATGGGTCTTTGGACCTAGTCGCTACCCTTGTAGCAAAACAGGGTGTGAAAAATATTTTTTTTGAACACAGCTCTCCAGAAGAGTTTTATGGTCCTGCGACCAAAGCAAATGCAAAAAATATAATGGAGGAGGGTTATTCTGCTGAAGGATGTGCTGAATTTAGAAAAGATAACAAGCCAATTTTAATAAAAGAGGGAGATATTATTACTCGTGGAGGTTATTGTTCAAATATTTACATACATGGCAAACCAACATGGAAGGAAACTTATGAAAAACCAAGGTTAGTGAAAGGGCATCTTAGAAAAAAATCTTTGAAATTTATTCACGATTTAAAGCAAGCGGGAAAAGAGGCTGGAGAAGAAATAATCCAGCAAAGAAATACAGATTCTTTAGAAAAAAAGGTAATGTTTGGATTTAGTTCAGTAATAATTTTATTTTCCTTGTTTCTTTTATCTCCTAATTTAACCGGAAATGTTATTGGTAATTTATCTAATGGTTCTTCTAATCTAATTGGTGGGGTTCTGTTTTTTATTGGATTAATTGGAGCAATGTTTTATTTTAAAAAGAAATGAGTTTTTGAAAAATAACCAACAATATATTTATAAATAAGGTTTCTTTAAGTTAGTTATGGTTGATAAATATTTAGAGAAATTTAATGAGCTAAAAAGTTTATCTTATCAAGAGGGACCTCATAAACAAAGAGTAAAGAATATTAAAGAAGGAAGAAAGGCATATAAGGATGGAATAAAAGCACATGAATTAGGTCATGAAAGACATAAATTGTATGGAGATAATCTTCTTGAAAAACCTGCTTCTCAGATAAATTATAAGGATAAACTCATGCTTATGGGATGGGCCAATAAAGAATTAAAAGATTGTGCAAAAAAGGGATTTCTTATTAATGCTGTGGTAGCAGCAGAAGCCTATGAAAAACTTGGTAAAGGAAATAAACCTTGGGTTAAAAATAAAGTTTTGGAAGCGTTAGAGAACTATATAGAAAGAACAGATCATGCTATTGGTGATGAACGTTCTTTAATGGTGAAAGAGTTCCTTGAAAGAAATTCAACTGGAGAAAAGGGGCTTGAAAACAAAGTAACAGTATTTATTACATCAGTAGGTATTGCTGGGGGTTTATTATTTTTATCCCCTAACTTAACTGGAAATGTCGTCGGTACTTTGTCTAATAGTTCTTCTAATTTAATCGGTGGGGTTCTGTTTTTTGTTGGATTAGTTGGAGCTTTTTTCTTGATTAAAAGAAAATGATTTTTTACCCTTAAGCTATAATAGAAATTTCCGAAATTTATATTAGCTTTCTTTCTAATTCGCCAAAAGCTCTTCGCCAGAATTCAGGACTTGCTTTTTCATCTTCTTTATTTGGCCCGCAATCTACCAAAGTCCATCTTTTTTTGGAAGCATAATCTTGTACTGGCTGAGTTAAAATATCATGATGATATGTTGAAGTTGTTAAAATAAATGGTAAATTTAATTCATCAGCTTTTTCAGCAACTAATATTCCCAAAGGCTGATTTGATTCTGATTTGTCCATTGCTTTCATAAGAGCACTATGATAATCTGTTGGAGATTTATCCTCTCTATACAACATTCCAATTGAATTTTTAGCTATTAGTGTGGATGCTTCTTTTCCCAATATACTTACTTTTTTTATAGCTTTGACTATTGGATTTTCTGTAATATCTGTTTCTTGCAATGTATTTATTAAAAATTTAGAGTATTTTTCCATATCTGGATCATTTAAATCAACATATTGTCCCAATATTTCTAATCCTTGAACCATTTTTCTTTCAAGATGAATGGGTTTTGCCATTCTATTAACTAATTCTTTTCCAAGATTAATTTTATTACTTCCTGTTATTTCTGGGAAAAAACAATCTGTTATAACTCCGTTAAAATACAGTTTTTTTAATATGCCCATAGCCTCAGAATAATCCTTAGCAAGAGTTATAGAATTATTTTGTGATTCCAAATATTGTCGTGCTATCTTCTGATAACTGGGGTTATCTTCAACTAATAGTATTTTATTCCCCATATTTATCTACCACGTCTTTTAATTCCTTATCAAAATAATGTGCCTGAACTTCAAAATCTTTTCTCATATTTTCTAAATTCTTGTTTAGCTGAGGAATATATTTATCTTGATGTTCTCTTAGTCTTGAATCATTTTTGACAATTTCCTCAAGGGCGTTATATACATCCAAGGAAGGTCTTACTAAGTCAGAAGACTCAGAAAGTTTTTCTACCATAAACCTATAAGCTGATAGAGAGGCCGCCAACCTTTTGGGTATTTGCTCCTTTGATTTTTTAAAAAGATAGTCCAAATCAGAAAGACAATCTATTCTATCTCCCATTACTGAAAAATGCACAGAAGAGTCTTTTTGTTTGGATAGCAAATATGCCCACGCTACATGACCTTTTAATTTATCTGGAAGTTCACCCTCATAATTATGACTTACATTTGGCATATCTAAGAGTTCAATTTTCCGAGCCGTTTGAATATCGCAATTAATCTCTTTGGTAATTTTTTCTGGGTTAGTTATTCTTTCTCCCTCTTCTATAATATCATGCAATAATCCAAATCGTGTTGCTCTTTTGGTTATTTTAGGAGAAGCATTACAATAATTAGCAAGATGGTTTGCAATAGCTCCAACATATATTGGGTGCGAAGCATATAATCTGCCTGAATTCCTTTTTTTGATATTTCCTTGATTGTCAATCATTTCTCTTGTTTGATAGGCCAATGATTCAGCGAGAGTATAATCCAACTCTAAGTTAGTTGATTTCTCTAAAACATCTTTTTTAGACAGAATAAGATTTGTTACTTCATTTACCGGCGTCCGACTATCTATCTTTTCATAAACATGTGATAGAACAGACCCGATGCTATCTAATCTTTGGTTTCTTTCTGTGAATAGGTTTAT
The DNA here is from genome assembly GCA_043815105.1 of archaeon. GTDB lineage: Archaea > Nanobdellota > Nanobdellia > Pacearchaeales > GW2011-AR1 > JAGVXH01. The sequence continues at coordinate 239 of JBDRJI010000075.1, read as the reverse complement.
GTTTTTATTTTCCATATTATTAACATCCATCATATTTTTTAACTTCATAGTTCCCACTATCTATATTATTAAAGATAGTATTAATTTGATTAATTCCTTTCTCTAATTCTCTTATCGGCTTCCCTTCTTTAATTTCTTTTTGCGCATCTCTTCTCATAAGAAAAAGAGAGTGAAGAATCTCGGGCATTGAGCCTTGATATTCATGTCCACGACCAGATATTCTCATTTTTTCGTGAGTA
>JBDRJI010000074.1:0-10106 GCA_043815105.1 archaeon | reverse complement strand
TTTGTGACTTTCATGGGTGGACGTTATAAGCTTTGTGGTCATGTGTTTTATCGTTGCTGTTGATTGATTTTGGTTGGATTTTAGAATGTGTCAGAAAAGTGAGAAATTGTTGGAAATTGCACACCCCGGCGGGGCGTTGAACCATTATTTAAGAGAGAATCTTTAGGTTATTTCTCTTTGAATATCCTTAACAACAACGGCATACCTCTTTCCGCCAATTTATGAAAATGTTTATTCACAGTTTGAGGCTAATCGGGAAAATTAGCCTCGATACCAACATTTAAGAAAGTTTTTTAAAGAGCATTATACTTATCAATCGCAAGAAGATGGTGACCAAATTAGAGAAAAAATTGTTTTTTGTTTTGGTGTGTGGAATAAGTTTATTATTTAATTTATATCTTGTCAGTGCAGGGACGACAAATGTGACGGAATGTGGAACCTTATATCTTGAAAATGAAATTTATGAATTAAATACTTCGCTTACTTCTTTATTTGATTGTATAGAAATTAATGCGACAAATATAACTTTAGATTGTATGAATTATAATATTACTTTTGGAAATGCAATAGGTGGTTTTGGAATTGCGGTAACTGCCGACGGAGGAGAAACTGGTATTAATAATGTTACAATAAGAAATTGTTATTTAATTCAGAATGAATCTGCATTAAATGAAACCGCGATTTTTTTTGGTGGAGGTTCAGAAAATGGGATTGTTTATAATAATACTATTATTACTTATGGAAATGGATCCAACGGAATTGCATTTGAAACTAGTTCTGTTAATGCAAATATAACTACTAATAACATAACAACTTTTGGTGCTGAGTCACATGGAATTGTTTTGGGTGATAATGTAAGTAATGTAAACATCGTCAGCAACATTGTCACAACCAATAATATAGAATCTTACGGAATCATATTAAATGAGTTGGGAATAAGTGGGAGTATAAACCTCAACGATGTAACAACATTAGAAACGGGAGCGCATGGAATTTTATTAGGCGAGAATGGAACTGGCATAAATATTACATCGAACACAGTTGCGACTTCTGGGGAAGATGCTTCTGGAATTAAAATGGCTGATGGTTCTTCTGGTTTAGTCTATAATAATACTGTCACGGCTACAGGAAATTGGAGTGCTTCTGGGGATACGGCGATGGGGGGAATTTGGTTAGAATCTAACACCTTCGATATAAATGTTAGTTCAAATACAATTGTTATGTCTGGGTGGAATATTGCGGGAATTTGGATATGGAGTTGTGATAATCATTCTATTGAAACTAATATAATAACTTCTTCGGGGGCATTAGGTGATGGGATTTATTTAGAAGGTGTTCAAGGGGCGAACATCACTTCAAATACGATAAACATTACTGGAGAAGCTGGTGATGGAATTGATTCTTATAATTCTGAAATGGATTTGTTATTTTTTGGTAATGTTATAACGACTTCAGGTGATTTGGGTTGGGGTTTTAATCTCGACCAAACTTCCAATTCCAACTTCTCATCAAACAATGTAACAACCTCGGGCACTGATTCTTACGGCATTTTTTCCAACCAATCCCACAATAACACAATAACAAATAATATACTAACAACCGGGACAACAGATTCTTATGTTCTTTATTTCGTAACTACTTCGAATGATAGTGTTTATAACAACATCTTCAACACATCAACAACAGGTTCTGGTGTATTTATCAACGATAGCGACCCAAACTACTTCAACACAACCAACGCCTCGACTACAAATATTATCGGCAGAGATTATTTTGGAGGAAATTTTTGGACGAATGTTAATGGAAGTGGGTATAGTGATGTTTGTGTTAATTCAAATAATGATTACTTTTGTGATTCTGCTTATGTCGTGGTGGCAGGAGAGAGCCATACAGATTATCTTCCTCTTGCTAATCATGTTGGTGTAGTTTCGGCTTGTGTGACATTGGATGTTGCAAATAGGTATTATGTTTTGAACCAAAGCATTGAAGCTGATGGGACTTGCTTTAATATTACGGCGAACAATATTACTTTTGATTTTGCGGGGTTCAATGTAACTGGGAATTCCAGTGGGTATGGAATTAATATCACGGGATACAACGATACGACAATTTCAAATGGTTCGATTTACAATTTCTCAAATGGGATTTATATTTCATCGAGTTCGGGCAATGCGTTTGACAATATTAATATAAATGGTTCCCGACAAGACGCAATTCTTTTGGTCGGGAATACTTCAGATGATAATAATTTTACGGGGATGAATGTGGCAAACACAAATGCTTCTTATTATGATATTAATTTTAGTGTGGCTGGGATTGACGGAACATGGATTACTGGGATTAATTTTGCAAACTATACTTTTGCTGGTGCAGGAGGTTTAGTTAATTTCAAGGAGCCAAGGTTTGGAGATTATGGAGAGATTGTATTTTTAGAGGCGATTAATGGCAATGGGACTGATCTTGGTAGTGATGTTCACATTGGTAATAATTCAGTATTTATTAACTCTTCTAACAATGCAGGATTAAATAAAAGTGCAAACATATCGTTTTATAGCGTGACTTATACAGACCCTAAACCTCAGTATAGTCTTGATGGGAGCACGTGGGTGAATTGTACTGCGAGTACTAGCCCTGCTTGTGTTGAGTTTAGTTTTACTGCGGGAGGAACCTTTAAGTTTAATGTATCTTATGCTGCTTATTTTAAGATTATTGAAGGATATAGTGCTCCCGATGAGGAGGACACAACTTCCTCAAGTTCTAGCAGTAGTAGTGGTGGTGGATCTACTCTTTTTTGGACGAGTACTTTTGTTACAACCGATGAACAATTCATAGAAGGGTATACGCGAGAACTTTTTGTAAAAAACAGAGTCAGAGTAAAAATAAATAATATTGATCATCACATAGGTCTTGTGGAATTGACAAGTACAACGGCAAAAATAAATGTATCTTCGGATCCTCAGCAAGCAATATTCTTAATTGGAGATATACGAAAGTTTGATGTTACAGAAGACGGTTATTATGACATTGTTGTTACATTGAATGGGATTGCCAATAACAAAGCAAATATTACAGTTAAGAGTATTTCCGAAGAGGTGACTGCAGAAACAATTGAACAGGAAGTGGAAAAAGAGGCAACTGCAGCGGGCGAGGAAGAAGTGGAAGATATTGGAGAGGGGGAAACATCTAAGGCGTGGGTTTGGGTTCTTGCGGTGGTTATTGTTTTGATTATAATTTTACTTGGTATAGGTTATAAAAAGTTTAATAAAGAAAAATAAAAGAAGAGAATCCATATTCTTAAAAATAAAACTCAATTTGCTACCACCCTAAATGTACCACGATAATCTAGACGATGGTTAGGGTGTTTTGAATTTACCTAAAAAACTTTTCAATTTTCTTAACCCTAATTTGCTTTGAGGATTTAATAGGCAAACTATTTGTGACAAAAATTTTCTTAATTCCCGATTTTAATAATTTATTCCTAGCTTCTCCGATAAAAAGTCCATGCGTGGAAATACAATAAATATTCTTAGCCCCTTTTTTCTTTAAAATTTTAACAGCCTTCAAAATCGTTGTCCCACTACTTATCATATCATCTACAATTAAAACATCTTCTCTGGGAAGTTCCTTATCGAGCCACATATTAATGTGATTATTTCTAACTTTTTTAATAGTTAATAATGGTGCTCCAAGAGTTTTAGCTATTTTTTTCGCTCTCTCAACCCCTCCCTTATCTGGAGAAATAACTACCCAATCTTTTTTTGGAAGTTCATCAATAAGTATTGGAAGTAAAGAAATATTTTCAAATTTTAAATATTTCCGAAGCCTCAAGCTATGCACGTCAAAAATGACAATTGGAACTTTAAGAGACTTAAGGATTGAACAAATAACTGCACCAGAAACTGATTCTCCCCGAGTGTAAAGTCTATCTTGTCGAGCATAGCTCAAAAACGGAATAATAATCCTCTTTATTTTAGCTCTCATTCTTTTTGTCGCATCAACAATAAATAAAAACTCTAAAATATTTTCAGTCGTTATATTACTGATTATTATAACTTCTTCTCCCTTCAAGTCTTCCTTAATTCTCACCCTAAGTTCTCCTTCTAAGAAAAAACTTTTTTCAACTTTAACTGAAGGAATTTTTAAATGCTTAACGGAATCAGTTAAAATATATTTCATTTTGAATGCTCCAAAAACCAATTCGTAGCAATATCTGCAACACTCTCAAGAGCCCCCGTTTCTTCAAAAAGATGTGTAGCTCCCGGAATTATTTCCAATTTCTTTTTAGATTTTAATTTTCCTAGTGCCTCTTTATTCATTTTAATCACTTCCTTATCCTCTCCTCCAACAATTAACAAAGTGGGTGAAGAAACTTTATCTAAATAATCTATCGCTAAATCTGGACGGCCACCCCTCGATACAATAGCAAAAATACCTTCAATTTTCGAAGCTGCAATTAAAGCTGCACTTGCGCCAGTACTGGATCCAAAATAGCCAATCTTCAAATTTTTTGTCCCTTCATTTTCTCTTAACCAATCATGAGTTAAAATTAGTCTCTTCGCCAAAAGTTCTATATTAAATCTAAGTTCCCCTGTCTGATTATCAATATTTTCCTCTTCTTCCGTCAATAAATCCATTAAAAGAGTAGCAAATCCTTTCTTATTTAAAACTCTTGCAACAAATTGATTTCTTGGACTAAGCCTACTGCTTCCGCTTCCATGAGCAAATAAAATAATCGCATTCGCATTTTTAGGAATAGTTAAGATGCCATTCAATTCCTTGTCTTCAACTTTTATTTTAATATTACCCATTTCCCAGTATCCTTTTTACTTCACTATCTTCAACTGGTAAAAAATCTATATAGAATTCTCCAATCGCACCCAATGTTTTTGGTTTTAATAAGCAAATAACTTCGTCAGCATTTAATTTCTCCAGTGAATCTTCCGAAGCAACTGGAACAGCAACTATAACTTTTTTCGCAGATTTCTTTTTTACAATCTGCACGGCAAGAGCCATCGTCTCTCCGGTCGCAATACCATCATCAATCAAAATCACATCCTTATCTTTCAAAGATTCAGGGGTTCTATCCTTAGATAAAAAATCATACCTCTCCCTTGCTTCTTTCTGTTTTGATTTTATCGCAATATTAATATATTTTCTATCAACGCCAAGTTTACTAATTTTATCTTCATCGATATGAAATATATCTGGTCCGGTAGCACCAATTGCAAATTCTTCATTTCCTGGAAATCCAATTTTTTTTATTACAATAATATCTAGAGGGAGATGTAAAACTTTAGAAACAACGGATGCAACCATTACACCTCCGCGCGGAATTCCAAGAATTACTACATTGCGTTTCTTGCTATATATTTTAAGCTTCTCCGCAAGTTGCTTTCCTGCATCAATTCTATCTTTAAACATTAGAATATTAAATGATTTATTTTTGATATACTAATCATTACTGGCACTTCAATTTTAAATTCTGCTTCTTCTTCGAGCTTTTAGTAATTTTAATTAGCTTCTTGACCTTTCCTTCTTTTGTTTTTATTCGTGCCATATTATAAGTGGAGTGGACGCAGTAGAAAATTCCGAAGGCGTAAGATAATTCAACTCATTACCTTTCCAACTCCCTTTTCGAAACTCAATAACTTAACAAACACACCTGTATGTGGGAGTATAGTCCATTCCCACAATCATAGTCGAATGTCTGACAGAGCTTATTGAATCACATCCTTTTCAAGGATAACTGATGTTATCTCCAATCTATTAATGATGCCTTTCTATTTAAAATTTCTTTTGAAAATCTAAATAGAAATTGTAGAAAATGTTTCAAAATGAACGCGAAAGAATAAAATTATGAATAAAAGTGCTGGAGAAGAAAGGAATGTCTATCTGGGCAATATTTATAAATCAAAACAGCGTCGGTAAATTAATAATAAACTATCCTTAAATAATATATGGAAAAACTAAAATAATTCCTCCCGAAAAAGAAGGCTGGGATGAGATGGTTCTTTATAAGTTAAAGTTGTAGTTTCTATCGTCTACTTCTAGTTCCCCTGCCTCTTCCTCTGCTATGAGTAGAGCCCGTTCTTCCCCTACTGGGACTATCTCTAGAACCTCTACTGCTTCTTCTTCCGCTTTCTCTGGTATTTCCTTGTGTCTGACTTCTTCCACCTCTCCCTGTCCTTCCTCCAGATTGGTTTCTTCCGCCTCCTCGACTTCTTACGTCATCGCCTCGTTGTCGTCTTGGTTTTGGTTTTGCATCAGCTCCCTCAGCACTTTTTGCTTTTACCGAATGATATTTATGGTCCGCTTGTTCGGTCCTTTTTTTTGTTATTCTTTCTATTTGGTTGAGATAGTTTCTGTCTTCTGCCGCGCAAAACGAATATGCGATTCCATCATTTCCAGCTCTTGCGGTTCTTCCAATTCTGTGAATATAATTTTCTGGTTCGTTTGGCAAATCATAATTTATTACGTGACTAATATTATCAATATCAATTCCCCTCGCCGCTATATCTGTGGCTACTAACACTCGTATTTTTTTGGCCTTAAAATTATTTAGTGCCCGTGTTCTTTGATATTGCGACTTGTTCCCGTGGATAGCGTCTGCCGTTACGCCATTTTCCGTTAGTACTCTTACAATTTTATCTGCCCTATATTTCATTCCTACAAATACTAATACACAATTCATTTTTTGTTGTTTCATTAAATCTAATAATAATTCATTTTTGTTTTCTTGGTCTACGAAAAATACACACTGTTCTATTTTATCTACAGGGGTTGCTTGTGGAGTAATTTCAACTCTAACGGGGTCTTTCAAAAAATTTCTTGCTAAGTCTGCTATCTGATTTGACATCGTAGCCGAAAAGAATAAGGATTGTTTTTCCGTCGGTGTTGCGGAAGCAATTTTTTTTACATCTTTTAAAAATCCCATATCAAGCATCCTATCTGCTTCGTCTAATACTAAAAACTTTATTCTATTTAGGCTGACTTTTCCCTGATTCATTAAATCTATTAGCCTTCCGGGTGTTGCAATAAGAATATCTACGCCGTGATTAAGCGCTTTTATTTGTGGAATTATTCCAACGCCACCGTATACGGCCAAGTGTTTAAGATTAAGAAATCTTCCATAGGCGCTGAAACTCTCGCTTATCTGTGCTACAAGTTCTCTGGTTGGTGCTAAGACGAGTGCCTGAGGAGTTGTTGCTCTACCCTGTTCGTTTTCATGTAATTTTTGCAAGATAGGTATGGTAAACGCAGCTGTTTTCCCCGTACCTGTTTGTGCAATTCCTATTACATCTTTATTGTCCAATAGTAAGGATATAGTTTTTTCCTGTATAGGAGTTGGTTCAGTATACCCTCTTTTTTCTAGCGCCCTTAATATTGGCTCGATAATTTTTAATGATTTAAATTCCATAATCATATGGCAAAAACTGGCTATATAAAGCTTCCTGCCAGCACCACTAAAAAGTAACAATATTTATTGTCTTTAAAATTATAAATAAAAGAATTAAAATTTATTTTTCTTCAATCTGTTCGCCGTAATTTTTGGCTTCAACAATTCCATCGACAGTATCCTTTTCTTGCTCGCTTAATCCTTGTTCCATTACTAGTTTGTGGATTATGGTCTTTAATTTTTCCATTTTTGTAAATTCTATTTACTTTCCTTATCTCATAGTTTTATAAAAAGCAATATATAAATATTTGTAATAGTATCTTTTACTTACAATTATATGGAGATGTTGGTTTTTGAAACTTTTTTTACAAATTCCATTTAGATTTTCAAAACAAATTTTAAATAGAGAGGTATCATTAATATGTTATCAGCTTAGGTTGGTAGAGGCAAAGGGCTTCGGTTTTTTGCCTCTTTATTTTTTGTTTTAGAATATATTTTCAAACAAATGCTGAGCGAACCATTTCGGCAAGTTTTTCCAATTTGAAAGGTTTCTTTAAATATTTTACACCATTATTAATTAATTCTTGAAGCTCTATATTGTCTGTATAGCCACTCATAATATAAATTGGACACCTTGAATTTATTTTTCTAATTTCATAGTATAATTGTATTCCGTCCATGTTCGGCATAATAATATCCGTGAGAACTAAGTCTATTCCTCCCCTGTTAAATTCTCTAATTCCATTTACACCATCTGAAGCGGTGATAATCTCATATCCTTGATGAGATAGAAAAATTTGTACTAAATTTCTAATAGATTTTTTATCATCTACTACTAAAATTCTTTTTTCCATTTGATAATCTATCAAGAAAAATTAATAAGATTAATAAGTCTTTCTGGATAAATTTTTTTAATTTGGGCTAATAAATAAATTATCAATCTCACTCCAATACTTTCCAAACAACTCTTCGCATTCTGCCTTAAACCAAGGGGTATACCTCTCTGGATTTGTGACAATATTTTCCTTTAATTCTTTAATTCCTGTCCACTTAAAATTGGACACCTCTTCAGGATTCGCATTTATTTTATCCCCGTTATCTAATTTTCCTATAAAAACAGAACACACTTCATTCTCAGAACTTTGATTAGTATACTTCGCTTTATATCTGAATTTATATATATATTTTAGCGGGCAAGTTATTCCTAACTCTTCGCCTAATCTTTTTTCGGTAGCTTCTTTAAATTTTTCATTTAGTCTTGGATGGCTACAGCAACTATTGCTCCAAAATAAAGGCCACAATTTTTTTAACCCACTTCTTTGCTGAATCAACAGCTCGCCCATTTCGTTGAAAACAAATATAGAAAACGCCCTGTGTAAAATACCTTCGCCATCGTGGCACTTTTCTTTTTCCTCGACGCCAATTATATTATCATCTTTATCAACTACGATTATTTCATCCATCTTAAATTAAGTTTCTTTTAATTTCCTCGTGGTATTCTCTGTATGCTCTGTCTAGGGATATTAAATATTCGGTAAATCCTTCCAGCGTTAATCCTTCTCTAATAATAGTTTCTTGTTGGAAAAAATCCTCTATTGTTTTAGTTTCTATGTGATTGCTTATCTTTGTGCTGAGTCTTTGTTTTTCTTTTTTCAGCTTTGTATTAATGACTTGCTGAGAATACCACCTTAAGAGTTCTTGCGGAGAGTTTAGCTGGTGAGTGTCGACAATATCTCCGATCATTTTTTCGTAATGTGAAGCCACTTTAAATTTTCCTCTTAATCATAAAATCTGCAAATAGTTTTAGTTTATTTTTTGAGTTTGATTCTGGAAATATTAGATTTAGTTTCTCCCACGCCTTCGATACAAGTTCTTCTGCGACTTTTTTTGAATCTTCTATCCCAGAATGTTTTTTAATAATATTGATTGCTTCTTGAACTATATTTTTATCTTTAGTTTTTGCGTTTAGTATTTCAAACAATCTTTTTTTGTTGGTTTCATCTGCTTGCTCGAAAGTTTTTATAATTATTAAACTTTTTTTTCCCTCGCTGATATCTTCTCCAAAATCTTTCCCCCAACTATCATTTGTAATATTTAATATATCATCTTGAATTTGAAATGCAACTCCTATCGATTCTGCGAATTTCCCGAGGGCATTAGTTTGTTCTTCGGTACCGTTGGCTAGTGTCGCTCCGAGTTTGGCAGATATTCGTGCGAGTGTTCCAGTTTTAAATGCGCACATCTGTAGATATTGATTTTCTGTTACGTTGCAGTCGTTGTTATGCCAGTAAATATCCATTCCTTGTCCGATGTGGAGTTTTATCATTTCCTCATTTATGATTTCATATAGTCTGACTTTTGTTTCGGAATTCAGAGAGTTATTTTTTAATAATGCTAGAAGTGGAAGATAATACAAGGCATTTCCAGCGTTGACTGCAATATCAATTCCAAATAATTTGTGGACACAGGGCTTGCCTCTTCGTGATTCCGAATCGTCTTCTATATCGTCTATGATTAGTGTTCCATTGTGAATTAGTTCAGGAATAATAAGGAATTTATTTATTGATTCTTTTTCTCGCCCCTCTGTAATTAAATACGCAAGTTTCATCAAAAGTGGACGCCACCTCTTTCCGCCTCTTTCAAGTAGATTCCAAACAGGATTTGAAATTGCTTCAGTGCAAGCTTTCTCGTCGTATTCAAAAGAAGGTAT
>JBDRJI010000073.1:0-4365 GCA_043815105.1 archaeon | reverse complement strand
TCAGAAGATAAACACTCCTCATAACTCTCACTGGTAGCATATCCTTGCAAAAGAGAATTTACAAAATATTGTGTACTTATTGGGACATTATCGTCGCCATAAACCATTTTCAGAAAATCAACATTAATATCAACTTTCTTCGGAAGAACAAAAACTATATCGACATTTCGCCTGCTTAATCCCTTCGTAAGTCCAAGACAGGCGGTGCCAAGACCCCCACTATTAAACGGAGGAAACTCCCAACCAAACATTAATACTTTCACTTTATACCTCTTATTATATATCTCCTATTATATACTTCTTAAACTTTTTCTATAAAAAGTTTGCTTATAAAATCACCTCTTCTTATATTTTATCTATAAGCCCTTTGCCTATCCTTTATACTAATCTTAAAATATAAACCTAATTTTGAATTTTGAAACCTATTCGTTAAAAATTGTTTCAAAACAAAACCTTTTACCCTTTCCATTATTGCCCTATCTATTTCTTTACTTCGGTTTTTAGGCAAAACAAAAAGTATTACCGAAGGTTTGTCTATTTGATTTTCTTATGGGTACAAGTCGTATGATACTCTTCATTCCAGCAATAATGCCGCCCCCAAAACTCCAGGCATATCAGTTTTGCCCCAAATAACTTTAACTTTTTTTGGCAAAAAGGAATATTTCTTTACCTTTTTATTAACCATCTTTAAAAAAACATTTCCCGAATCCCGAATTCCTCCGCCCAAAACGACAATCTCGGAATCCAAAACGCTAATAACAGATGCAATTCCCTCTCCCAAATAATCTGCGGCCTCTTCCAAAATCTTTTTAGCTTTTTTATTTTTCATCTTAACTAAATCCCGAATTAATATTTCTTTACCAAACTCTTTTTTAATTTTACTTTTTGTCTCTTTCCATAGCGATTCAAAATCTTTTCCGTTGATAATAATATGTCCAAGTTCACTTCCATAACCTCCGCCACCACTATGCAATTTTCCATCAACAACAATTCCGCCACCGATTCCTGTTCCGAGTGCGATTACAAAGAAATCATTTTTTTTAATCCCAAGCTTTAGTTCGGCCAATGCGATACAATCAACATCGTTAGCAATCTCGACCCTTTTTTTAAATTTTTTCTCCATATATTTTTTTAAATTAAAATTCTTTAATTGAACATTTGGCGAATTTTTTACAATTCCATTTTTAATAGGGGCAGGAAATCCAATGCCAATTCCGACGACGTTCTCGTCCATAAAACCATCAGTAAGTTCGCAAATTTTATTCAAAAGTAATTTTTTAGTTTTTGGAGTCTCGCATTGGATTAGCTTCAAAATCTTATTATTTCTAACAAGTCCACAACGAATACTCGTTCCTCCGATATCAAAAGCTATAATGTTTTTCTTTTTCATAAACGCCTCTTTATTTTAAATTATATCTAATTTAAATAACTTCTCATAAAAAGCAGATAATATTAAAAAGGTATTTCCTATTTAAATATCAAGATGGTGAAAGAGTTTGCATTTATTGACCAGTCGTATAAGCCGACGGGGAATGATTTGATTTGCCTATTCAAGGTAACGCCAGAAGGAACGAGTTTTAACGAGGCTGTCAACAATGTTGCTCTGGAAAGTTCGGTTGGGACTTGGACGCCGGTTTCATCAAATCAGAAATATGTAAATAAGTTGGGGGCGAAGGTTTTTGCAATTTCTGGTGACTGGGCAAAAATTGCATATCCGCAAGAATTGTTTGAGGAAGGAAGCGTTTCAAATATTCTATCGTCAATTGCGGGAAATATTTTTGGAATGAAAGCAGTTAAGGGTTTAAGATTAGAAGATATCAAATTTCCGCAGAAGTTACTAAAAAGTTTCCCTGGTCCAAGATTTGGAATTGAAGGATACCGTAAGATTTTGAGAGTTAAAGATAGACCTCTTGTCGGGACAATTGTTAAGCCGAAGCTGGGATTGAAAACAAATGACCACGCGCAAGTTGCTTATGATTCTTGGGTTGGCGGTTGTGATTTAGTTAAGGATGACGAGAATTTATCTTCCCAAAAATTTAATCCGTTTGAGAAAAGGGCAGCGAAAACTTTGGAGATGTGCGATAAAGCGACTGAGGAAACGGGGGAGAAAAAGGGCTATCTAATCAATGTGACTTCGGAAGCGATGACGATGTTGAAACGGGCGGATTTAGTTAAGGAACTTGGCGGGAAGTTTGTGATGCACGATATTATTACGGCGGGGTTTGCGAGTCTTGAAACATTGAGGGGAAATTGCAAACTCGGGATTCACGCGCATCGGGCAATGCATGGCGCTTTTACAGAAAATCCAAATCACGGTTTGTCTATGATGTGCGTCGCGGATTTCGCACGAATGGCTGGAGTTGACAGCCTGCATATTGGAACAGGGATTGGAAAGATGAAAGGTGGAAAGCGTGAAGTTAGCGAGATCAATGAGGAAATTGAGCTAAAAAAAGTTGGAAAGACAAAACATAGATTAGAACAGAATTGGGGTGAGATGAAACCCGTGTTTTCAGTTTGTTCGGGAGGAATCTATCCAGGGCACATTCCATACCTAATGAAAAATTTCGGGAAAGATATTATTATTCAGGCAGGTGGTGGCATACACGGTCATCCCAGCGGAACGAGAATTGGGGCGACTGCAATGAGACAGGCGGTTGATGCGACAATGGAAGGTGAAACATTGATGCAGTATGGGAAGAGCCACAAAGAGTTGATGGACGCCTTGGAATTTTGGGGAAGAGTTAGATTTTAATGTTAATTATTTAGTAGTAACAATCGATAAATATATAAACTAAAAAATCTTGTTATAGTTATGGCAAAAAAGAAAAATTTAGTAAGAAGATTAAATGATGCGATTTCCAGCTCGGGGTCTGCCATGGGGCCTGCTTTAACAAGTTTAATTTTATATGGACCGACAGGTAAAGAAATACTTAATAAAGATAATTTAGATATTTTAGAATCCAACGCAGAGACTTTTGAAGATACTTATAGAAATCACATTTTTCCAAAATATAAAGGAATAGTTCGTACGATAACCAAAAGAAATTCAGATTTTCCTGCCAACAAAACAGAATTATATGGTCATTTTGTAGAAAGAAGCCCCGAAAGTATCAGAAAAAAATTCAGGGATTCCTATAGAGGACAATTTGAATTAGACAAAACAACCGCACAAGCTCTGTTTAGTGAAAATAAGATTTACAACGTAAATTACAAGACATTAAAATTTTTCTTCAATAAGGGCAGTGAAGATATGTTCAGCATGAGATATAAAACTCCAGAAAAAATAAGAAAAAAATTGCATACTAATTTTGAGAAAATGACCCGTGCCGAAAAAAATAATTCTCTAAATTTTGTTGTGGATGTTGCCGAGAATGATTATGCTTCCTGGAGCAATTATGATAAATATAGCAAAAAATATAGCAAAGAAGTTCTGGATATGATACTAGGAGATTTAGCGGGAATTAAGATAGTGGATTTGAATCAAGAACGAGCAGAAAAAACCATGGAAGAACTATCCAAAAGCAGAAAGAATATAGATTTTCACAATTTTTTTTCCATTGATAAAAGATTTTATGACCATAGAAAAAGAAATAAAAAAAATAGACCTGGAGGAATTCATTGTACCCTAGTTGATAAGGCATTGCCAAACTATCCTCTTGAAGTTCAATTTAGAAGCATCCAGGACGAATTCTTTAATTTATTCGGGAAATACGCACACTACCTATATTCTTTGAATGGGAAGAAATCCAATCCCGCAACTAGTGATTAAACTATATTGTCAGGTTTTAAATAGCTCCAAAATATATACCAACATGAGAGAATTTATTTATTATTCCAAATCGGCGGTCACGGCCGGGAACTTAATTAAAGACGATTTGAAAAAAGCAGGACGAATGGATATAGTTTGCAACGTGATTGTCTCGGCGTTTTTTATTTCAAATGCGATGAGAGAAGACGTAAAATTTCATCTGATTTTTGACGGACCACCAAGCGCACCGAAGCATTTAGTTTTAGAATCAAATAGCGATATGCCGATTTCCAAAAAAAATATTGCGGGACTAATTCGCAGGATGTTGTATAAGTCACCTGACAAAGAAGGACTTTTAGAGATTTTTTCAGGAGCATCAATCGAGAAAAAAAGTTTCGAAAAAGTTGTTAAAGAATTAGATGCGGAAGGAAAAGATATTTTATTATTAAGCGGTCGCGGAGAAGACATTCAAAAATTAAAACTGAAAGACAAAACCGTTTTCATCATCGGAGACCACGAAGGATTTCCAAAAGACAAAACAAAATTTCTAAAAAGAATTGACAAAATTTCAGTCGGACCGAAAGTTTTGTTTGCGTCGCAAGTCATAACCATTTTAC
>JBDRJI010000072.1:0-4042 GCA_043815105.1 archaeon | reverse complement strand
AAATTTTTTTTGTTTTGTTAGCATGTTTTTATTATGAGCATCGATTTCTTTTTGTTCTATTTTCTCGAGCGTGCGGGTTGTAAATACGTGGATTTCTTTTTGAAGTTGGATTGCGTTATTAATCGCGTGAAAAGTTCCATCAGTTATCATCAAAAGTGTATCGGTAGATTTATCGAAAGCAGACGAATTGCAACCGAGGACGTGACCTTTGTGATAGGCGCCCTGTTTGATTATGACCTTTTTCCCTCTAGATTCTAGATATGATTTTACTTTCGGAATTAGGTCTATATATTGGATAGTGGCGGCAAGCGAGATTGTTTTGCCTTCTAAATTGTCTAATAAATTATATCGAATTTCCGAATCTTTGAATTTCCGTCTAGTTTCTATAAATATGGTTTTCATAATAATATTAGAAAGATGGGGTTTTTATTTGTTTAGAATCGTTCAATTCTATCGGATGATGAAGTTTCCGAAACTTCCGCCGAACCTTTTTGTATATCAAAAACCTTGGATGGTGTTGCGATGACTGTATTCTCGCCGAACCCTGCGATTTTTCCATCAAGTGCTTCTACTGTTTTTTTGATTTTAGAGATTGCTCTTTTTAACTCGACAACATCTCTGGACTTTAATGCTTTAATGTCAATAACTGCAATTGTGTATCCCTCTCGAAGAGAATTCAAGATTGGATTAATATCTTCATAGTTTTTCAAAATAAATGTTTTAACTAAAACCTTCGAGCTGGATTTTTCCTGCTCTAAATCAATTTCAATAAAATCCGAGGAGAATTCTTCACCCCTTCCCATCATTTTATTTAATCTATCGAATATCATAATATAATTTCATAAATTCACTATTTAAATATTTATGTGATTGAATGAACTATTAGCTAGAATTAACCCTGAATTTTTTTCATTATTTCTTCTCGGATAGATTCTATTTTTTTGGAAAATTCCTGTTCCTGCTCATTGATAGTCTTCATTCTGACATCAATTAACTCTTTCTTCTTTTTCATATCTTCAAGAATTGTCTCTTTTGTAGCCTTAATTATTACCTGTCCCCCAACAATTCTTGAAACTTCGCCTTCTGTTTTTTCAACTTCTCTAATTATTAAATCAGTCTCATTAGACTCCATAGAAAAAGCGTTTTTTTGCATTAGAAGTTGCTGAAAAGTCTGTTCCATCATCTGAAGTTCTTGGATTTGTCTCTGGGTTTCTTCATCTAAATTCTCTAACGGGTTTAGTGGGGATTTTTCCATATTAATCTGAACTCACCGTTTTCATTTTAGTTCGTGGCTTATAAAAAATTCGCGAGTTACATTTTGGGCAGATGAATCTCTTTTTCAAGTCTTCCGACTTTAGTTTATTCCCACAATGAAAACATTTGTATCCTGCCATATTATTTTTTAACCTTCTGTGTTTTTAAATGAAACGCTCCACTCGCGAATGTCTTTTCGCATTTTGAACATTCCCAAATTGAACGCGCCTGTCTTTTTGCTCGACCTTTACAAAACGGGCACTCTTGTTTAACTCGCTGTTTTCTTTCCACAGCTACGAGCTTCTGCTTTACCTTTCCGTATCCTGCGCCGAATCTTCCTGCGCTTCCGATTTTTTTCTTTTTTACTGCCATTTTCTAATTTGTGTTTTTTACTATGAATGGGGCCACGCAGATTTGAACTGCGGTCGCGAAGTCCCAAACCTCGAATCATACCAGACTAGACCATGGCCCCATGGTTATGATGTGATTTATTGATTAATAAAGTTATTCTTTCTTTTTTACTTCCGGAGTTTTAATTACAGCCTCGGCCTTCTTCTCTTCCTCGGCTGCTTTTTCTTCTGCTTCCGCCTTTTGAACAGCTTCCTGTTGCGCAGCAATGCCTACAAAGTAATCATCCAGTTCCTTTCGTTTTTCCGAGTCAACATCAGTTTTCTGTGCCGAAATTTCTTCAGTATATTTTCCTTCCGAGATTTCCTTTAAAATTTCCTTTATTTCCTTATTCTCAACTAATACTCCAAGTGCCTGACAAGTTCCAAGTACAGATTTTACCGTTGCCATAAAGTCATTTGAAAGCATACTAGCGTGTTTTGCCTTCGCTACTGAAATTACCTGCTCAATCGCAAAATTGCCCACTCGCTGTTTTAATCGTGCCCCAGACGCCTTTTCAATTTTTAATTCTTTTTTTATTAGCTCCGAAGTCGGTGGAGACAAAACTTTAATTGAAACAGTTTTTGTTTCTGGATCTATTGTTAAATGAACTGGAACGGTCACCCCCTTAAAATCTGAGGTTGCAATATTTACGTCGGATATTACTTGCCCAACATTAATTCCCATTGGACCAAGCTGTTGTGCAACCGCTGGACCTGGGGTCATATTCCCGCCTTCAACCAATAACTTAACAACTGCCATTATAATTTTTTGAAAAGTGAGTTTTTAAAACTACTCCTCTTCTAAATCCTCCCTTCTGATTACTCTAATATTATCTAATTTCACCGTTACTGGGATTGGAACCGCTGCACCCAATAAAGAAACAATACATTCATTTTTCGGTTTATCGACCCTAACGACTTTCGCCTTTTCGTTTTTGAAAGGTTCAGAAATAATTTCAACAATATCATTTTTCTCAATTTTAATATCTGCTGCGACGGGCTCAAGCATTTGCTTCACCTTGTCATAAGTCACAGTCTCGCCGATGATTCCTTTTACATAAGGTAAATTAAAAACCGCATCCTCTGCCAACTTATGATCTGGCGATTCCAAAAAGATGTAGCCCCTCAATCCGTGTGGTCGCGCAAGCGCATAAATTCCAATTTTCTTTTTCTTGACTTTATCAGCAATCATTTCCAATGCCTTGTCTTCTTTATTCGTCGTAACTTTTACAATATAAATTGAAGATTCAAATTCCCGCTTAGGCTTCTCTTCAACTTTAGGCTTCTCTTCAACCTCTTTTTCTACAGCTTCCGCTTTTCTATTTTCCTCTTCCTCTAAAATCGTAGCGGGTTGTTTAGATCCTTTAATCTTTGGAGCGAACTTCTCTTCGGCAGTGCTACTATTTTCTCCTTCATCGAGATAATCAAATTCGTCGTTATATCCAATTTCCATATATTGCTCCAGCTAGTTCTTAAAAATCTAAGAACTAGATATTAATTATTAAAATTTATAGTTTAAAAAGATTTTGGTAGTAAAAATTATATTATCCGGCAGGAAATATGGGCTTTATAACGATTTGAATTACAAATCCTAACGCGCCGATGACCAGAAGTCCAATCGCTGAAACCTTGGATATCGTCTTAAATTCGTCCATAGTTGGTTTTTTTAATAGCTTCCAAACTCTAAGATATTTGTGATATTGCGAAGAAATTTTTCGTATTAATCTAGCTACCATATTAATTAGAGATATTTCGAGTTTTTAAGAGTTGTGGAAAATCTCTTAAAACCAGGGTTTTTACCCAGTAGGTATCTCTGGTGAGCTAAAATTACTGATAACAATCATTCTTCAAAAAATTCAATTCCAAATTCGTCTTCCATATCTCGTCGTCGGGCTTCTCTAATAGGAAGTCGCTCACCCGAAATTTGCGGAGATTTCACGCCAGTAATTATTACCATAACCTTTATGGATTTCTCGAGGTCTTTTGAAATTTGTGCACCAGAAATTAATTTTGCGTCTGGAGAAAGTTGTTCGCCAATTTTCTGAACAACCTGTTTGTATTCTTCAAGAGATAAATCTATTCCACCAATTACATTTACTAAGGCTCCTTGCGCGTTCTTAATATCAACATCTAGCAACGGATTGTTCAAAGCCTTGTCTACTGCCTCCATTGCTCGGTCACTTGAGTCGGACTCACCCATTCCAATTAAGGATACTCCTCCGTTTGCCATAATTGCTCGAATATCTGCAAAATCTAAATTTACTAATCCCGACGAAGTTATCAACTCGGTGATTCCCTTAACTGCATTTGTTAGAATCTCATCGGCGACCTTAAACGCTATCGGCAAGGGTAAATCCGGAGCGAGGTCAAGTAATTTATCATTCGGAATTACGATTAGC
>JBDRJI010000071.1:0-2079 GCA_043815105.1 archaeon | reverse complement strand
CAAAAAACAACGGCTTAACTCTCTGGACGAAACCATTCCCGAGTTGGTGGTCGGTGGTCGGTGGTCGGTGGTCGGTAGTCGGGGGTTCCCTTTTTTCCGTTCCCCTTTTCCCGAACTCCGAACCCTCGACCAGCGAAGTGTCCGAACTCCGAGGGCATGCTCCCCCAGTCGCCGGCGACGAATTCACCCCGAGCAAAATATTCCCTTTCAAAAAATTCATCAAAACATTCTGCGCCTCGTCGTCGAGATTATGCCCAGTCACTAATTTGTCCGCCCCCATTTTCTTTGCCCACTTATTCAAAATCCACCGCTTAAT
Organism: archaeon; assembly: GCA_043815105.1. Lineage (GTDB taxonomy): Archaea > Nanobdellota > Nanobdellia > Pacearchaeales > GW2011-AR1 > JAGVXH01. Next base: position 1,763 of record JBDRJI010000071.1, on the reverse strand, counting down.
AATTCCGCAAACCGTGCACCCCGTCAGATTTTTCTGCTTCTTCAAAACAGCCTTAATAAAACAAATTCCCTGCCCCAATTCTTTCTTTAAATCAACAATCGTCAACGGCACATTAATTTCTTTACAAAACCGAATCATATTTTCTTTGTGAAGCTCCGACCATCGACCCAAATACAAATCAATCATCAACCCCTCGACGCTGTATCCCATCTTCTTTAAAATATACAACACCGAAGTCGAATCCTTCCCGCCCGACAAAGCCACAATCACCTTATCTGATTTCTTAATCAATCTATATTTTTTAATCGTCTCCGCAACCTTCTTCTCAATATTCATAAAATGAAAACAACGAAAACATTTATAAAGAATTGTTTTTTCAATAAAACATGACAGACAAAAAGAAGCGTGAATTTGATTATAAAAAATACAAAAAAATTCTGAAAGATTTATCGAAAAACTATTGGGCGGTATCGACGGTTGTATTGGCAATTTTACTAATCGCAACTTTAATAATGGGTGGAATCGGAGAATCTTCAGAGGTTAGTGCAAATGTTGTTAGGGAGAATATTTTAAGCTTTATAGAAAATCAAGGGGGAGAGATCGAGCTAGGTGAAATAAGTAATGAAGGAAGCTTTTATCAAGTAACTATTGCTGGAGGGGGGGGTTCAATTTTTGTAACAAAAGATGGAAAATTTGTTATTCAACCCCAAGTACAATTAACAGGTCAAGTTACTACAGAAGCACCACGACAAACCGCGCCAGCCTCGGCAAATGTTGTAAAATCTGATAAACCAGTAGTTGAATTATTTATTATGTCTCACTGTCCTTATGGTACTCAGGCAGAAAAGGGTTTTATTCCACTATTAGAATCATTCGATAAAGCAGACGCACAAATCAGATTCGTTCACTACTTTATGCACGAGCCAGAAGAAACCGAAACTCCAAGGCAAGTTTGTATAAGAGAAGAACAGGCGAACAAATTCCTACCATACCTAAGAGAATTCCTTAAAGAAGGAAATTCGGCAAACGCTATAGCAGCAGCAAACATTGATGAAACAAAAATGAATACTTGTATCTCTTCGGAAAAATGGGAAGAATACTACAACATGGATAAAGCACTTAGTGAATCCTACGGAGTGCAAGGCTCTCCGACGCTAGTAATAAACGGAGTAATTGCACAGGCCGGAAGAGACTCTGCAAGTTACCTATCGGCAGTATGCTCTGCATTTAACGACGCTCCAGAAGAATGTGGAACTCTAACACTTTCAAGCACGGCTCCAAGCCCAATGTGGGGATGGGATGCAACTGGAGCTAGCACAAGCGCTCAATGTTAAACATGCAAAACTTTAATAACTTTTAAGATCAATAATTAATATGTCAAAAATTTTACAACTTAAAATTTATTTACAGGGCTCAAAGCCTCAAATTTGGCGAAGATTTTTAGTAGAAGATTCTATAATATTTGACGAGCTACATGAAACTATCCAAGAGGTTATGGGTTGGGAAAGTTATCATCTTTATGGATTTAAAATAAACGGAATAAATATAGAAATTCCCTCTATGGACTATTATCCTCAGGATAAAGATGCGGGGAAAACAAAATTAAGCGACTTACTGAATTTAGAAAAACAAAGATTCAATTATGTTTATGATTTTGGCGATGGTTGGAATCATGTTCTTGTTGTTGAAAAAATTTTGAAAAAAAATGAATTAGAAAAATATCCTGTTTGTATCGAGGGAAAAATGGCTTGTCCTCCTGAAGA
>JBDRJI010000070.1:0-9358 GCA_043815105.1 archaeon | reverse complement strand
TCATTTACTGGAACCTCATTTACTGGGACATCATCTTCTGTCTCCCACTCTCCAATCATAACTAATCCAAAAATACCAATCAGCAAAATTACACCAACCAAAATCTCCTCTTTTTTCATTAAATAAAAAATCAATAAAACTTTATAAGTTTGCCGGAATTATCACCCCAGCTTCTTCATCTCGTCATTAATAAAATACGTCGGCTTCTTCCCAGAATAAGTTACATAAAGAATTTCCTTCGCCCTTGAAATCGCAACATAAAACAACCGCCTCTCTTCCTCTTCCTTGTTGTAGCTATCCGTCTTTACCATTTCAATCGCAGGATGATCCGAAGCCTTACACGGAAAATTCTGCTCATTCGCCCCAATCACAAAAACTTTTTTCGCCTCCAATCCCTTAATGGCATGAACCGTCGCCAAAGTAATATTTCCAACTTTCTGCTCCCCCTCAACTTTCAACCGCCCGCCATTCACCTGATCATCAGACCGCACAGCATGACCAATTCCCCTCACCTTCATCAACTGCGATAACTCCATCAACTGCCGATTCGTCCTAGCTAAAACAAAAATTTCTTTATCAGACATATCACAATTAACAATATTTTCTATAACAAACTCCCTCTCTGCCTCCTCATTTTCAAAATCCAAAATCCTAACTTTGCCCGATGAAGATGGCACACCAGTGCCCATTTCAGAGGGTACACTATTATGTGCGACCGATGAAGATGGAACTTCTTCAGAAGTTCCCAATTTAGAGGGTATGCCACGTGCGGCGCCCATATCAACTTTATGATGTTCCAAATCCGGCAACCCCATATTCCTAATAGAATGATTCATAAACTCAACAATTTCTCTCGCACTCCGATAATTTTTCATCAAATGAATAACCTCGACATTCTTATGACTCTTCTCAAAATCCACAATATAATTCACATCCGAACCCCTCCACCCAAAAATTGACTGACGAGGATCCCCAACCGCAAACAAACTCGGCGACGCCAACAGCCCAATCAATTCAATCTGCATCGCATTCACATCCTGATACTCATCCACTAAAACATGCTCAAACTTCGGAACATCACTCGGATTACCTTTCAAAAATTTAATCGCATCAACAACCTGATCGGTATAATCTCTCAGACCTTGCGTCTCCATATGCTCTTTCAAATATCGAGTAATCTGATAAATTCTCTTCGCATTATCTTTATTTTTTACATCAACATCTTTGCTGAAATCATACTCATCCGTGCCCGTCACCTTAAAATAATCTATTACCGAAAAACAATCATGCATAAAACTATTCGCCATCTGATTCTTAGTCTTAAATTTCCTCTGAGCCGATGTAAAATAATCACTCACAACATCCTCTATATCTAACCCCACCGACGCTAACGCCATATTTATCGCAAGAATTTTATCCCCATAACCCTGCATCCTAATCGTCCGACCATAAATTTTTGCCCCATGTCTCCTCAAAATTCCCTCACAAAATGAATTAAAAGTATGCACCACAACCCCAACAATTCCCAACTCATCAAGTCGCCTCTGCATTTCTCTTCTTGCCTTTCTCGTAAACGTAACTGCCAGAATCTTCGAAGCATCAACCCCCTTATACTTCACCAAAAACTCAATTCTCTTCGTCAACACAGTCGTCTTCCCCGAACCCGCACCAGCAACACAAAGCACATTAGAACTCCCAGAAATAATCGCCTTTTTCTGCTCGTCATTAAACCATCCCAAAAAACTGTCTAACGCTTTAAACCTCACGCGATCCTCGTCGCTAATTTCCGTTTTTTTAAACTCAACCCTGTTCGCTAATTTTTTCCCAGGCAAAGTCGGACGAGCAATCTCGTTCTGCCCCTTAATCGTCAACGACAAAACTTTAATAAATTTATTATAATCACTCGCCACAAAATCAATCATTCCATTAGCTATTAATTTATCTATCTCTCTAATCAATTTATCCTTACTCCAAAGTAAACTCTCAAAACCATCTAACTCATCAAGTCGATTTTTTATTATCGAGACATTCTTATAATTCCCATTTAAAAAATCCACCAATAAATTTTTCCCAACCTGAAATGGCAATTCCATCAACGCCTTCAAAATCTTAATATATTCTAAATCCTCTTCCATGAAAAAATTACCAAGACTAGCCTTTTAAGTTTTATTGAGACTCAACAACCATTTCCATAAAATTATTATTCTCATTCAACTCCCTGACGACATTATCCCTATCGATAATAAAATCAATTTTTTCAACGCTCCTCGACGGCAATCTGATATTCTCCGCTCGCAAAGTTCGACCATACCCAATATCAATTTCTCCCAAATCTATCATCTGAATCTCCTTGTCATTAGCGACAATCGTCAAATTAATCGACGCTATTCCTATAAGCCCCTCATTCAAAACCGTAATATTAAAATCCACATACCTCCCCTTTTTTACCGCCACCAACTCACTTATCACTGCATCCGGCAATGCCTCAATAGAATACAACTTGTCAATCAACTCAACCATATCCGCCGTAATCCCCTGATTACATCTCGAAACATTATACATTATATTATTCGGATCCTCCGTATGATCAAATCCAAAAACGTGCAATAGCTCGTGCAACTCCACGCCCGGATAATCACACTGCGAATCGCTATACAATAAAATTTTTCCCTTCTCTATCGTCCTAAATCCGCTCGTATTAATTATCTTCGAGGGTCCACCTTCCCCCGCCGTAAACAAATTCTCTCCAAGCTCAATATAATCATCCGAACACCCAACCTCAATATCTGCCACATCTTTATTTTTAATTTCATAGAAAGAAATCAATTTCATTTCATCCGCGAAAATATCAAACGCCTCAATCATCGCATCTCTCCTAACTTTTGCACATTCGTCCTCAATAAAATAAGAAATGGCATTATGATTAAATCTCAAATTCTCGACGAACACAGGCGTCGCTCCATAATTAATTATTGCAACAACCTCTGGCTCAATTTCGCTTGCTTGCATTTCGACGGGACTTCGTGGCAAGTTCTGATATACAGCGACAAAAGAAAACAGCAACGCAAACAGCATCAATATCGTCATAAACAATTTTCCTCCCATGTCAAACACACGCAAGAACTCTATTTATTTGTTTTCATCACCAAAATAGTAAACACTTTGTAGTAGTTACAATAGAAAGATTTAAAAACAATTTTTTAATAAAATAATTATGGATTTAAAACAAATATTGAATGAACACGATAAAGTGTATGTGGATAATTGTAAGTTAAGAGAAATAATGAATACTCCCTTAAATAATGAAGAAAAATCAAAATTAGTTGTAACTTCAGAAGTAAAAAATGAATTTTTAGCTCAAAATGAAACATCTCCCGAAGAAGAGAGTTTACTCCAGACTTTTTATGAACCTACAATACATAAATTAGCACATACTTCCGAGAATAGAGAAAGAACTTATCTGGCAGCAAATTATTTATTTAAAACATTGTCTTTAGGCACATTCAGAGAAGACTTAAATAATAAAGTTCATGAAAAAATAGATAAGTTAGTTAGGGGCTACAGGCATAAAGAATTTATCGGGAAAACTTTTGAGTTATTCTCAAAATTAGGTTTAGCTTTTTCAGGTGTTTTTGTTCCAGTTAATTTTGAAAATTTCCTAAATTTAAATTTTATAACAAAAGGGGCTCAAAAAAATTACAATACTAAAATTATCAATTTAAAAAATGAAGAAGGACACTCTGAATTAATAAACGGAGCTAGAAAAAAAAGAAAAAGATGGATTAAAAGAAATTTAGAAAATATTCTAACTAAAATTGGAACCATGGAAACGTCGGAAAATTTTCCACAAGTAACATCTTTTGATTCTCTAAAGGGATATAATTACACAGATCAAGATTTAATTACTCACGCTTCGATTGATACTATAGTTAATAACCAAAACATTGGAATTTATACAGAGGATAAAGATTGTTTAAAATTATTTGATACGATGGGAGAAATTTTTAATACAAAAAATGAAAATAATCTCACCCTTTATCATTCAACAATTAAAAAAGAATCAAAAAAAAGCGTTAATATTCCAGGATTTGCCGAAACAATTAAACTTACTTCAAAATATTTAAAAAACCAAACGGCTAAAGATAAAAAACATATTAGAAATATTCTACATAAAAATGAAAAATATAAAGAAATCAGCCCTCATTATGAATTATTCCGTGGAATATTAAGTGGAGCCGTAGGAATTGAGGCCTGTCTTGTATCTGGACAAATGTTGGATTTTGCCTATAAACTATATTCAAACGAAATGACGGGCGAATTCATAAATACTCTTTATGGAACAATTTCTTCTGGAGAGCCAAATGCGCTTCGAGGTTCAATTGGTCTCGCAAGTATTTTAGTATACCTACCACTTATAGCCTATCGAGGACTTAAAGATTCACACAAACATCTAAAAACAGCAATTAAATATCCAAATATAGATTAAGATTCTATTTCATCACCCTTTCAATATCTCCAACATTTTTCGCCTCAACTAATTTTTTCCTCAAACTTTTTGCATCATCCAATCCTTTAGTAAAATTCATCGCCTGATATTTTATCTGCCTGAAAAACAACTTATACTTTTTAGCCAACTTCAAATAATTTTTAAATCCAACTTTTAATTTTTTTCTGTTCAGCTTCGCGAAAACATTAGGATTCCCAATCGCTTCCCGACCTACAAACACAAAATCAAAATCTTTCAAAATCTTTCTTGCGTTGCCCTCGTTGACGTTTCCAGAATAAATTATTGGTATACCAACCGCCCTTTTCAACTTCAAAGCAAAATCATAATCCACCTCGCCAGAATAGCCCTGCTCAATTGTCCTCGCGTGAATCCCAATCGCATCAACATATTTCTCCGCCAACTTCGCAATTTTAATCGCCTGTCCAGATTTCCGCAACTTAATGCTAATCGGTTTTTCTGTCGCCTCACGCATCGTCTTCAAAATCTCTTCAATCGTCTCAAAATCGCTATGCATAAATGCCCCGTGCGACAATTTTCTCGACAGCTTCGACGGACATCCCAAATTAAAATCCCAAAGCGAAACATACTTATCATATTTTTTAATAAAACTTCTAATTCCCCTTGCGCTATTCCCAAATAATTGCACCGCTGGCTTATCATCTAAATACATTTTCTGTTTTGACAACGGTGACATCATTCCCGTCCACGTCAACCCACACCCAGCCTTCTTGCAAAGCAAACGAAATGCAATATCATTCGGCTCTAACATAGGCGCAAGTAAAAACCGATTTTTTAATTTGAGATTTTTAATTTCCATTAATACCCATGCCCCGGACAAAGTAATAATTTTCCATCTTCAACCATCCCAATCAATCTTCCAATACTCTCATTCATTTTTTCGGGAACCGAATTGAGAAAGTCAGTTCTCCCAATAATCCCACTAGCAAAAAGTGTGTCTCCGGAAAACAACAATTTCCTTTCTTCGTCCAAAAACGCAACGCTTCCTCGAGTGTGTCCAGGAACCCTAATGACTTTCAAGCCACCAATTTCAACCGGCAAAGAAATTAATTCTTTTTTTAAAATTTCATCAACTTCTTCGGATACATAAAAATTAAACTCTCTTGAATCATACCTACAATCTTCTATATCATCGTCGTCAGCATAGATTTTCGCGTTAGGAAAAAGCTCAACATTCCCGACGTGGTCGTAATGCAAATGCGTCAACAAAACAATTTTAATTTCACTCAAAGGAATAATTTTTTCAATTTCGGATTTTATATACTCGCTATTCGCTTGATCACTAGTATCAACAACTATAGGCACCGGTTTGAGAATTACATAAACATTTCCATTACTTTTAATTTTGTAAACATTATCCGCAATCTTCATTCACTACTAAAGATTCAAGCACTTTTAAATTTCTCGCTTATGTACCATAATCCACTAATAAGAAAATTTTTATACTACCTTGACTTGCCAACTCAATGAAAATACAAAGTCCTGCATTTCTAAACAACGAAAAAATACCAGCAGATTACACAGCCGACGGCAAAGATATAAATCCTCAACTAAAAATTTCCGAAATTCCCAAGGGAACAAAATCTCTCGTTCTAATTATAGATGACCCAGATGCACAACGCATTTGTGGTTATACCTGGGTACACTGGGTAGTATTTGATATTCCCGTCGAAGGCGACATCGTGGAAATCCCTGAAAATTCAATTATCGGAATACCAGGTGAAAGCACCTATAAAAAACCATCATACGGCGGACCAAATCCTCCAGCAGAAACAGGTATTCACAATTATCATTTCAAGATATATGCTCTTGATAAAAAACTCGAACTCCCAAAAATGACACCTTTATTAAAAATAACCGAATCAATGCAAAACCATATCCTTGCAAATTCAACTCTAATCGGAAAATACTCAAAAGATTAATTTTAATTAAATCAATTAAAAATTCAAAAAGTCCCGAAGAATTTAGTAAAAATATTTTAAATTTGCCGAACTAATTAAACAGAATACTCAAAAACTTTATCATAAGGAATAAACCATTTTACCACACTTTTTTTTGGTGCCCTCTCCATAATTTTCCGAAACAACCTGATAGAATTCCCGTGCGCTGAAATCGCAACATTAACTTTATTTTTCCTCATAAATTTTTTCAAATCTCTAATAAACGACCCCACCCTCTTCTCAACATCAGCAAACGACTCTCCGCCCGGTGCCGCAATATTATATCCTCGATGAATCGCATCATACTCTTCCTTCCCTAAAAATTCTTCTACCTTATCTCTCAACTTGGGTTTAAGATTCTCAATCGCATCTCCATGAACTCGTAAATCATAACTCTGCTTCCCAATCCTATCAATAAACTGTTCATGCGTCGTCCCCTCCAACTCGCCATAACTCCGTTCAATCATTCTATCATCCTCCAAAATAATCTTGCACTCAGGATGAAATTTTAAAACAGGTTTCAAAGTTGCCCCAGACCTAGATAACCTCGTCCGAATCGCCACCTCAAATTTTTTATCTTTTAACTCTTGAGCAATTTTCTCCGCGTGCTTCCGACCCTCCGCCGTTAATCTCGCATCCATATGCCCCGTAAATCTCCCGTCCCGATTAAATGTCGTTTGCCCATGTCGAAATAAATAAATCTTATATCCCCTCTTCATAAAAATCCAAGGTTTTCTCAATATAAAAACATTTTTATAACTCAAATTCCTTTACAATACATGATGATTGTTCAGTGGGTGGTAATTGGTGTATTTATCCTAGTTGGATTATGGTATCTCAAAATGGAACACCACACCCGAAAAGTCAAAATTGCCGCATTGATTATAATTGGAGCCATAGCATATTTTTCAATGGTAGGCATTTTCTCCTCGGACAAAGTTGACCTAACATCGCCCAGGGGAATCGTCAACTCAGTATATATTTACTTTGGATGGATGGGACAAACCTTCAGCAACCTCTGGGATATTAGCGTGGACACTACAAATTTAGTAGGAAATGCCATAAAGGTAAATGGCAGCGAAGAAGAGAAACGGGGGCGATAAGCCTGACATGGGGATTGAACCCACGACCTCCGCATTTTTGGATTTTCGCAAAAATTCAAAGCATGAAAATTCTTTGAACTTACTTTACCAATGCGACGCTCTACCAACTGAGCTAATCAGGCATAAAAGAAGTTAAGGATTTTATTTTATAATTGTATCGATAGGGGAAATTTGAACCCCGAGTGTTTAGGTCTTGAACAAATTTGATATTTATCAAGACCTGGGCGCGAGTTAGACCTCCGCATTTTTGGATTTTCGCAAAAATTCAAAGCATGAAAGTTCTTTGAACTTACTTTACCAATACGATGCTCTGGCAACGCAGTAAGCGAAGCGCGACCGATGCCAACGAGTATTTTTAATACGAAGTTACCAACTGAGCTAATCAGGCATAAAAGAACTTAAAGATTTTATTTTATAATTGTATCGATAGGGTACAAAATTTATTTTCCCTTAAATTTATAAATGCTATCATCGCAACTAAATAATGGAAACCCCAGAATTCGACCTTGAATTAGCATACGGTAAACTGAAATTGAAACACGGATTGCCTGAATTTGAAAAATTAGCAGAAGATTTTGATGTAGAAAAAATCGAAGACAAAGAATCAATTTTTTTGATAAGAGAAATCCGAAGAGCGGTTAATGAAAAAGTCACGGCATACCTTCATTTATTCGAAACCCTAATTAATCCAAACGCTCCTCCCATGTTTGTCTTTTCAATTTTAAGAAACAGCTCAGACAAAAATAAAGACATTGTAAAAGAAATCTACAAAATACTATCCAAAATACAAATCGAAACAATGAAACTTGATACCGTATACAATGAAGATGCCGAAGTAAAATTCATCAACGAGACATTCAGAACGTGGCAGGAACTCAAATTAAGAATCTATAAACTTATTGAAAATTTCGAAACGAACCTTGAAGAAAACGAAACATCACAAAACAGAAGTTATTTTGATTGATTGCACTAACTACAAATTTCTTTCTTGGGGATTGTTTCCATAGTAAAAGGACAGGTTGAATCCTCGTCGACACCCGATATGTCACTCCTGATAAACTCGGCAAAGAAAAACTCAGGCGCATCAAATCCGACATTTTTTTGAATCAATTCGAAATCTAACTCTTCATTTTCTGAATTAACTAAAGAATATCTTATTCCGAAAATACCGTCGACTTCTCTATCGAGATTATAAACTTCCATAGAACAATTCGCAACCAACCTCACGCATCCATTAGCTCCAGTATTTGTACATTCGACGCTATTTTTAAAATTCTTTAAAGAGTATTGAATTTGTTGCATTTTACAATTAACTCCATCAATCGCTTCTTCCGAATTTCCCCCATCTGTGTTCGAACCTCCACCTTCTGTTATTCCGTTGATATCTTCCGTCGCTTCCTCTAAATTGTCCCCATCTGTATCGCCAATTTCCCTGGCGCTCTCTGGATTAGAATTACTTTCCGACAGCTCCCCGCCATCATACATTTGCAAAACCTCATCCCCTAAAAGAAAAATTACTCCCATCGCAATAATTAAAATAATCACAACCGCAGAAATAATACGTAACACCTTCGCCATTTAACTAATTAGGACAAGAAGTTTATAAGTTTATTGAAATAAAAACCCCAATCCAATCTCCAAGGCCACAACCGGCATCTTAATTTTCCAGTTTTTCAAAACTCTCGGTGCAACCTCTCCAATAAATCCAACATCCTTACCATTAACAATAATCTTTCCACATCTCCCAATAATATAATTAGAATTGTCAACCGCCTCGATAGAATACTTGA
>JBDRJI010000069.1:0-2908 GCA_043815105.1 archaeon | reverse complement strand
TAGGTAATGAATGAGGATAGTGTTTGGGTTTCGAGAAGTGTGAGGGCGTGTGAAATTTTTAGTGCGGTTGCACAGGCGGAAACAGCGAGCATGTTGTTCATATTTTTGTTTCTTTTAATATCTTGCATTAGTCGTGCCTGAGTTTTGAGAAGCATTGTTTTGGATGTGTGACCGAAAAGAACTCTCCTGTGTTTTAGTTCGCTTATTTTTTTATTATAAATTTCTTCCAGAAGTATTTTGATTTCCATAAATTCGGGGGGGAAGTCTACCTCAATTTTTTCGAACTCTAATTCTTGAAGGTAAGGGAGAACGTCTGGGCTTTCTTGTGTTCTTATTTCTACGGCATCAATTCCGAGATTTGTGCAAACTTGTGTGATTGTTTTTTTGTCTCCTCCTGGTGAGGCTGTTAATCCAAGGACTCGTGGGCTTGTCGCTTGCATTTTATATTTCTGCGCGACTCGGTTGTATGCGTAGTTTTTTAGACACCTATGACATTCGTCTACGATTAGTAGCGAGACTTCGTTAAGTTGGTATAACATTTTGTCTAAATCGTTCGCGATGCATTGGGGCGTTGAAAAAATAAATTCGGCAGTTCTCCATATTTGTTTTCTTTTGTCGGCTGGGGTTTTGCCCGTAAAGAGTTGCATATCTGCCCAATCTTCTGGGAGGCTTTTTTTGAATGATTCAAAATGTTGTTCTATCAGAGGTCGTGTGGGAGCGAGGATTAGGATTTTTTCTAATGGGAATTTTTTAAATCGTTCAATTGCTGTCATTAGTGCAATTAGTGTTTTGCCGGTTCCGGTAGGAAGGACGACAAGGCAATCTTTCTCTTTGCAGGTTTCAAAAATGGCTTGTTGATATTCTCTTGGCTGGATATTTTTTAGTAGTTCGTGTGGCATTGAAGAATAAATTTGGTCGGGTATTTATAGGTTTCCGACGGAACTAACAGTTCCCTACAGGTATCCTCCCTTGAGTTAGTTTTTATATCTTTATGAGTTTAAATAATTGTCAATGCTAAAAATAGTAATAGCATTGCAATTGTGAAAACTACGGTCCATAGCGGTCTGCTTGCGTAGAATATTTTTGAGCCGTCGAGTCCTGCGATTGGAATTGTCGACCAAGCGATGAAATAGATGCTGAGTTTTGCGAAGAGTTCGAATCCGACGATATATCCTGCGATTGCGAGGATTAGGTTTGCGGCCAGTGCCCAAGTTGCAATCAGTGCCATGTGCCATTCGGTGACTTCTGTGAATCTGTAGAGTCCGTGTCGTCGCGACACCCTTTCGGTTTTTGCTACAACATCAAATTCTAGAATGCCGAGCCATAGAAAAAACCCTTTTGTAAATAATACTAAAACTAGTGGGAGCCACGCCATCGGAGCCGGTTTTTTGAAGTGCATATCTTTTCGTAGGCCGTATTGATACCATGTCCAAAATTTTGTTTTAACTGCGGTTTCTAAATTGTAGCCAACAATTTTTTTCACAATGACATTTATTCCGATGATGATTAAAAAACTTACTAGTGCGGCGTAAAATATGTCGGTGTTTTTGAAGGCGACGGTTAGTGCTAAGATTATTGATGCTAGAATAATTGTAGCTATTTCTTTGCCATTTTCTTTAATGTCCATATTTGGAGGAGGATTGGGATTTTTATAAAGTTATCGAGTTCGACGGAACCTAAGGTTCCCTACAAGTAGCCTCCTTAGTTAGCGATTATCTAAAATCAATTTTGCCTTGAATTTTTGTTGCACAAAAACTTTGTTTGCAAAATCAATTTTTTCAAATCGTATTTAATGCAAATTAAAATTTTTTTTATCTCACAATTTGCATTCTCGAAAGATAGTTGTGATTTAATATATTCGAGAAAGCGAATTGCTCGCCGCGCCTGTCATTGCTGTGCAACGACCCTGTCGCTAAAATTTTAATTTGCGAGCTTGGGCAACTGGGAAGAGTTTTGTCATATATTTTAAATTATGGAAATTTATAGAATATAGGTATTTTATCGATACTTTTTTTTAATTTAGTGAACTATACAAATGTATTTAAATGAAAAGTTTTTAATTAAATTATGTTAAAGATAAAAAGAATGAGCGAGGTTATCGGGATAAAGGTATATACAGACTCTGGTGATTTGTTTGGCATAGTTGAAGAAGTCAATATTATGGATAATAAGATAGACGGATGGAGAATTGTTGTGTCGAGGGAGTCGGGGATGATTCAGGCTCTTGGCGGGGCTCGTGGGATTATTGTTCCGCATCAGTTCATTAAGGCGATAGGGAATATTATTATAATTAACAGAAATGCAGTTCCAATTAGGGCAGAGGATGAGGATGACATGCCCCTAGAAGAAGAACTGATTTAATTTTGATTTTTAGCGACTTGGATTTCGTTGTGAGAACGCTTATGTGCGTGAGCACACTGCGCAACCTCACGCCTCGTCTAAGCCTGCTAAAAATCAAAATGGGTTTTCATAACATTTAAATAGGATTTTGATTTGGTTTCTTTATGGATAATATATTTGCGAGTGCGTTTTTTACGGAGATGCTTTTGCCGTTTCTACTTGTGTTTGTCGTGGTGTTTGCGATTTTGCAGAAGTCAAAAATTTTGGGAGACGGGAAGGCGCAGATTGATGCGATAGTTGCTTTGGTCGTTGGCTTGCTTTTAATTGGGGTTCCTGGTCCGAGAGAGGTTATCGTCGGGATAATGCCGTGGATGGCGGTGGGGATTGCGGTGATTTTGACGTTTCTTATATTGTATGGATTTGTTGCTGGGGATTTGTTGAGTGCGCCGAAGTGGATGAAAATTACTTTTGGGATTTTAGCGGGGCTGTTTACTTTAGCTGTTGTTTTGTATGTTAGCGGTCTTGGAAATATTATTTTGGGATGGCTTTCGTGGTCAGGGAGTAGCGG
>JBDRJI010000068.1:0-8842 GCA_043815105.1 archaeon | reverse complement strand
TTCCCCGAAAATCTAAAATAAAAAAATAAAAAATTGTTAACTTAAATTCAAAGATTAATCGTCTTCTTCAGCGTCTTCCTTAGCTTCTTCAACTGTTTCGATATCTTCTTCATCGTCTTCAGCGTCTGAATTGTCATCAATAACTTCTGGCTCATCTTCGTCTCCTTGCTCAACTGTAGAAAAGTTTTCTACTGGGGCTCCCATAGACTCATTTGAATCGTTGTATCTTGGTGCGTTATCTCGCGAAACCATTGGTTTAGCTTCACTAACTGTTAGCTCTCGACCTTCAATGCCTTTCTTGTTCATTTCAGAGATTGCTTTTTCAGCTGACTTATCGTCCGTGATGGTTACAAAACCGAATCCTTTAGATCTACCTGAATATTTGTCTTTGATTAACGTTGCTTCTTCTACACCGTATGATGCGAAAAGTTCCTTCAATGCTTTATCATCGACAGACCAAGGTAGATTACCTACGTATAATTTCATATTTTCCTCCTGTGTTATTTAATAATTTTAATAGAATTCTCATTTGCGTTCTTAGTCATTTATATAATTTTATAGAATAAGGGTTTTTAAAGTTAATGCACAAATTACAGATCATAACAAGGAGAATATCGCTCACTTCTACAGCTATAAGACTATTCGTCGTCAGATGCATTTATGGAATAAAATGCAGATTGGACAAAGTCGGCAACTCGCATAATTAATTCTATAGCTACAATAAATAGCAAGTAATATAAAATATTAGAGAACAGGAAAGGAATTTTTGAGATTTGTGAAATTAAAGCGCCGATGTCAAAAAACCCTGCGGTTGTTATTGCGATTGCAAGAAGTGTGAAGGGAAGCATTTTCGCGAGATCTTTTGATAGGTCTTCGCTGACATAAGATGTAGCTCGAACTGACGCAACAAGGGCGGCCGAAATTAACAAAATTGTATTAATTTCAATTCCCTTAGATAATAATAAAATTAATACCGCCAAAACAGCAAACCAGAAGAACGTCAATATCGGCAACAAAATAATATATTCAATAATGTAAAAAACGACGGCAAAAATTTTGACAATCGTAGAATTATTATATTGATTATACTGTCCGAGATTCAATTCGATAATATTTTTTTTCGCGAGAAACCGATAAAAGTAAAATACAAAAATAGAATAAACTATTATCACAGTTGTAAAAAACGCCAAGGTCAAAACTAAATTAATTTCGCCGGTAAATAAGCTCGTTAAATTTTCAAACATTGTATCACCTTAAAAAAACAAATGAAAAGAGTTTATAAAATTACTCTTTCTGACGCAACTATTTAGCAGGCAATTTGGTTTTCTAAGATTTTCCTATAGATACTTTCCTTTGGCGTAGTCGATTGCGTTGTATTTTTTTATATTATTTAAAATGTTTTCAATATTTCCTCCTCTGGATAAAATTGGAACCCCCGCCCTTCTCCCATGTTTAATAACAGTCCATCTATTAATTCCGTAACATTTTGCTACCCGTGATGCTTTTTTGCATTTTTTTAAACATTCTATTATATCATTAATCATTATGTCAGAGTAGCCAGGAGCCCCCACTTTTTTATTTGGAGCTCTTAATTGGTATTTTTTTACTAGGTAGTAATCTACTGTTGCTCTTGACATATTTAGTTTTTTTGCAATTTTCGTCGGGCTTTTTAATATCTTGTAGGTTTTTATAATTTCTTTTTCTTTTTCTTTTGATATTTTTGTTGTGGAACCGGGAGCTATAACTTGTGGAATTGCCATATGAAGTTGATTATTTATTCTTAATGATTCATACATTCCAGAATCAAAATTAAAAACCTCCGTTCTTGATTTGCCTCTATAAAACTCTTCATATTTTTTAAAAAGAGCAAGTGGATTTTTATTATATTTTCTCCTTCCCAATTTTATAGAAGGTTCCATTTGTATGACGGGTCTTCCTAAAATTACCAAAGGTCCTTTTTCTTTTATCCATTCTTTTAATTTTTCTTTTAAATCCCTTTGATTGTCTTCTTCTATATAGTCAGGAATATAAATTAATTCGTGAAATAATGTATCAGAGTTTTCATTTACCATAGAATCTAATCTTGTGAAAAATCTTTCTTCATAAATTGTCTGATGAAATCTTTCCACGAGATAGTTTATATATCTGTAAACACCTTCCAATCCTTCAAATCCTTCAAATCTTTCAGTTGCGATACCGATTATTTTATTCCGTTTTTTAATCGGTAAGTCATAAGTATTTACAATTAATTCAATTGTTTCTTTCTTTATCATTTAAAGAAATGTAGATAATTATTTATAAAATTATTCTTTCTTTTCTAAAATAGAGGCAAGTAGTATCCAAAAAAGAATAACCGAAATCATAACATAAGGACTCTCGATTACAATTCTTAGTGGCTCTTTTATTGAATAAAAAAGGTAGCCGAGAGCAAGACCATAAGGAATCATAATCAAAGGAACCAAAAGAACCTTCAAGAAATTTTGCTTTTTTATTCCCGAATTAAAAAAATAAAAAGCAAGTGCATTAGGGTGGAGCATAGAAACCAAAAGTCCCTTGGAAAATACCGACTTTTTTTCTAACAATAATTCTCTGTTAAATTTATTGGCTAAGATTTTTTTGCCCAAAGTATAATTAATTAAAGCTGTTATCGTCAACGCAATTGCCACAACCAAACTGATGGACAAAAGAGATTTGAAAGTTCCATCAGAAAGAATCACTGCAAGAGCAACGATAAAAGAACCTGGGAAGTATAAACCGAAATAAACAATTCCCTCCAGAAATGAAGCGATAAAAAGTCCGGTTAGACCATATGAGTAGTAAAGATTTTCTAAAAATAAAAAGGCATTACTTGGACTTGGAATATATCCAAGCTTCCACAAAATAACTACACTTACATAAAAAATTAACGCAGATAGTGGAAGTTTCGGAATTTTTTGAAATATTTGTTTAAACATTTTACCTCTCAATAAAACAAGAAAGGTTATCTTATTAAGTTTTACATTTATTCCTTCTTTTCTTCTTTAGCCGTTTCTTCTACTGGCTTTTCAAAAAGAGCATCAAATTTTTTGGAACCTTCTTTGAGAACTTTTGTATTAATCTGAACCGTTTCAAGAGATATTTCTTTTCCTCGAACTGTTTTTTTCAGTCGAAGTCCCTTTGGTTTTCTATTAATTTTTCCTTCTCCCTTTGGCTTTTTATGCATACCTTTTCCGTAACCAAGTAGGGCTTTATGTAAATTTGGCCCGTCGATGTTTATCATTCCGGTAAAACCTGCCTTGTCAGATGTTCCCGTTATTACAATTTCATAACCCGTCAAATCTGCCGAGATTTCTTTACCCTCGATTTTATCCCCTATCGAATAGCCGACTAAGTCTTCGTTTTCGCTCTCAACTTTGAAAGTCTTTCCATTGTGCGATATATTTATTTTGAATACCATTTCCAAATTTTCCGAGGGTCATCGACATTTAGCCTTTCCTCAGCTTATATTTATAATATTAATTAGAAATTTGGCTTTTTAAAGTTTGGCTATGCGAATTTTAACATTTTATATTGCGATTAAAGATAACCCTCTCTTAATCTATCTTTATATATATCCCGAATTATTTCATCTAATCGCTTTGAATTAACATCACATACTAAGACCCTATCCTGTCGTAATTTCTCCCATTGAAAAGGTCCAGCATTAAAAATCTCGTCCATATTGGGACGATGAATTAGTACCCCATGTCTTCCGAACATTTTTTCCTGATGAGGCATCACCAAATTATACATTATTTTCCCCTCGGAAACAATTGTAGCTGGCTCGTAATAATTAAATCTTGAAAACCACTGGCTTTTTTGAAGTGGATTACTAAGTGGATTAGCAAAAAAATTAAAATCAAGACCTGTTATATTTTTTCTCTGGGATTGAAAAAGGCGTCCAATTTTTTTCAACGAAAGATTATAAGACAACTCATTACCTTTCATATCTTTGTCGCACACCACAAGAAACGAATTTTTGTATTCTTTTAATTTACCCCTAAGTAAATATTTTTCCAATATTCTTTCTACCACAAAATCCATTTCTTTAAAATCAAATAAATATTCTGGAGTGTTTTGATTTTTTTCCATTAAGAAGAAAAATGATTTGATTATTTAAGGATTTATATTCCCCAAGTCGCATTCTCTCGTCGCTTAATTTGAGCAATTTCTTGCAAAACAGATTTTTCTTCAGCAGACAGTAAATCCTTGTTCTCTTTAAACTGCCGGAATTGGGTTTCTGATAAATTTGTATACAGCGATTCACCGACGGTGATTTGCCTTTCAAAATTTAACCCCGGAACAGAAATTGCCACCTCTTTTCCCGCAACCGCTTCTTGAACAGTATTTTTATCTTCCTGAATTTCTTTTATTTGTCCAATTTTTACATCATCCCTATTTATGAATCGCTCTCTTTTCTTAAGAACTCCCCCCTCTACCCTCACCCCAAAAACTGCCGGAGACGAATTCCGGAATACAAAATCAAGCACCGTTATTTTTGCAATCGTCGGAAGTTCGTCCAGCTTTCTTCTTTCAATATCTTTCAGTTTTTGAGCTTTCCATTCTTCAAGCTCTTCTATTATTTTATAGACAACCGGGTTTGACAAGACCTTAACATTTTTCAATTCATCAACCTCTGCCTCTTCAGCAAGCTCAACATTAAAACCTAAAATTACTTTATCCTCCTCGGGAAGCGTGTTCGCCAAATACACATCCTTCTTTGAGATTGGTCCGATACCTGCCTTAACTATCGGAATTTGTTTTTGCCTCAAAAGAACCAGAAGCGCTTCAAGCGAGCCCAACGAATCTGCCTTGGCCACAATCCCGAATTCATCCGTCCGAATTTCTTCCGATATTTCTTCCGCGAATTCTTCCGTAATTTCTTCAAGAGTATTTTCCTCACTAATTACCCGAAAAGGCATACCTGGAAGAATTTCTTCTTTCGACATTATTTGCAACCGTATTCCCGTCGCCGCTTTGACTTCCGATTCCGTTTTGAATCCTTTATTTACAGACTGAACTTCTTGAATGTTTCGAATTTTTGTCACAATAGGATTATCAAAAGATGCAATTGCAATTTCATCTTTGTTTGTTAATTTACCGTCATAAAGAATACATTCTAAATAATTTACAGCCTTACCTTTTTTGACCTCCAAGACAACACCCTTGCCAAGCTGTTTTATTTCAATTCTACCTTTTAGAAATTTTTGAGAGAGAGCTGTCAGCATCGCAAGAATCTCATTTATCCCCTCACCTGTTTTCGCCGAGCAAGGAACAATCGCGACATTTTGTGTGAAGTCAGTTATTTTTGAATACATATCTGCAGTAATTCCGTGAGAATGAAGAGCTCCAATAATCGTATAAAATTTTTCGTCGAAATTCTGTTTTACATTTATTGCCTGATTTTCAATCGCTTCGAGAGATAATAAAGACTCGGACGTTTGCCATCCCGAAATATTATCTATCTTATTCAACGCAATAATAAATGGAGTTTTGTTTAACTTTAGAATTTGTAGAACTTCAGCCGTCTGAGGTTTTATTCCGTCGTTGATATCAATTACCAAAATCGCAATGTCCGCCAACGAACCGCCCCGTTTTCGCAAATTCGTAAATGCCGCGTGTCCGGGCGTATCAATGAAAAGTAATCCTGGTATTTCTAATGGAATTTTAAATTTCTCAAGAACATTGCCCGCTCGTGATTGGATATTTTCTTTCGGCAAAGTTGTAAACGAAATTTTTTGAGTAATCCCGCCAGCCTCGCCCTCCTGAACGGAAGTTCCTCTAATTTTATCCAAGATAGATGTTTTCCCGTGGTCGACATGACCCGCGATAGTCACGATTGGTTGCCGTATTTTTATCATAAACAATGAAGAGTAATTTTGTTTTTAAAGTTTGGGAGGGACTAAGGTTTGCCAGTTAAGATTAGTTTTGTAAGTCCCACTCGTGCCTCTTTGAAATATTTTGGAACTTCACAAGTTTTACATTCATTACCGTATCTACAATAGAATGGAAGATTTGTATCACTGTTTATTAACGTGCATTTTGTCGAATTATAATCTGCCTCTTGTTTGTCCATTACTAATGGATGATTGTAAAAACTTATTATTTTTGCCATAATTAACAAATCAATAGAGGATTTTTAAATCTATATTTCCTACTTATTTTATGAATTACACAATCGCAAATTTAGAGAAAAGTTATGAATTAGAATTAGATAGAATCGTAGCTGAAATAAAAAAGCAAAAAGCAAAAACCGTTTTATTGCAATTACCCGATGGACTGAAACCGTGGGGCTTGGCAATTAGCGATTATTTGGAAGAAGAAACAAATGTACATATCAGCATCTGGCTTGGTGATTGTTTCGGGGCGTGCGATTTGCCAAACAGCGATGCTGATTTAGTAATTCAGTTTGGACACGCGAAATGGGGAAATAATTAAAATTTGATAATAAATATGAAATACAAAAACAAAAGACTGTTAATTATGGGAGTTTCTTTATTTTTATTATTATTCCTATATCTTTTTAAAAATTTTTCAAATATTATTATAGTTTCTGGATTTATTTTTGGACTTCTTGTTTTTTACATGTTTGATCATATGTTCGAAATTGACTTTAAATTAAAACATTATTTTTACATTATATTTATTCTTGCGGGAGGAATGTTGCTGTATCCGCTTTATTTTATATATCCCACTTTTGATAAATTATTACATTTTTTTCTACCTATTCTTGCTTGCTTTTTGATTTTTTATATTGTAGACAGAAAGGACTTAACCCTACAATGGAAATTATTAATAACTTTTATGTTTATTATTTCGTTTATCGCAATTCATGAAATAGGAGAATATCTCCTTGATATTTTCTGGGATGCCAAACTTCAAGGAGTTTACATAGGAGATAGCTTAGAAGTTAGAAAACTTAATTTAGTGATGTCTAAAATAGATGACACAATGATGGATATGGTTTTCGGAGTAATGGGAACGTCGTTATTTGTTGCGGGCAAAACAGCTAGTTGGTTTTTTAGAAGAAAGGCAAAAGACGTTAAATCGCCTTAGACGATTAGAAACATCCCATTTCAAAACACAAATGTTTAAAATAGATGTTTAATTTTTTTATTTATGGAAAAGGGATTTGACACGGAAAAATATCTTGAAATTCAGTCAAAGGAAATTTTAAACAGGGTTAATAATTTTGAAAAACTTTATCTTGAATTCGGGGGGAAAATTTGTCACGATTTTCACGCAGCAAGAGTTTTGCCTGGCTATGATTCTAATGCAAAAATTAAGATGTTGCAAATGATAAAAGATGATTCTGAAATTATATTTTGCATTAGCGCAAAAGATATCGAAGCAGGTAAAATGCAGGGGAATTTTGGTCTGACTTATGAATCTATGACTTTAAAATCTATAAACGATTTAAGAAATTTTGGATTAGATGTTTCTGCAATTGTGATAAACAGATTTTCAGGAGAGAAAAAAGTTTTAAAATTTAAAAAATATTTGGAGAATATCGGAATTAAAACTTATTTACAAAAAGAAATTGAGGGATACCCCGTCGATGTTGACAAGATTGTAAGCGACGAAGGATATGGACAGAATCCCTATGTAGAAATCAAAAAGCCGATTGTCGTAGTTAGCGGCGTGGGTCCCGGAAGCGGAAAAATGTCATTTTGCCTTTCGCAATTATATCACGATAATATTAAGGGCATTAAATCAGGGTTTGCAAAATTCGAAACATTTCCAATTTGGGATTTGGCCATAGACCATCCGGTTAATCTCGCTTACGAAGCAGCGACGGCAGATATAGGAGATAAAAATATGATAGACCCATTTCATTTACAAGCACATAATATAGCCACCGTAAATTACAATAGAGATATAGAAAATTTTCCGATTTTAAAAAGAATCCTTAAAAAAATTGGCAAGGATATTTATTCCTCTCCTACCGAAATGGGTGTAAGCAAAGCTAAACAGGGTATAATTGACGACGAGATTGTAAGAGAAGCATCAAAACAAGAAATTGTCAGAAGGTATTTTAGACACAAAAAAGAAAATGTTTTGGGCATTGTTAGCAAGGAGGTTGTAGAAGATATTGAAAAATTAATGTTGAAATTAGATATAAATGAAAACTATAGAAAAGTTGTGGCTTGCGCGAGGCAATGTGCGATGGATGCGGAAGGGCAGGAAAATAAGGGAAATAATGGTTTTTATTGCGGTTCGGCTATACAAATAGGAAACGAAATAATTAGCGGAAAAAATTCAGAGTTACTTCATTCGGAATCTGCGTGTGTTATAAATGCACTAAAATATGTTTCAGGCGTTCCGGATGATATCGATCTCCTTCCAGAATCTTTAATTAATAGCATAAAAGAGTTAAGAAGGAAAATTATAAAAAATTCTAATCCGAGTTTAGATGTGCGTGAAATTTTGATTGCTCTAGCGATTGCCTCCCCGACGAACCCCACCGTTAAAAAATGCTTAGACAAGATTTCTACCCTAAGGGATTGCGAAATGCACACAACTCATTTATCCACAAGAGGAGATGAAGCAGGGCTAAGAGATTTAGGAATAAACGCAACAACGGATGCGGAACTCACCCCAAAAATTTATTTTAGAAGGTAGAAAATATTTCCCCAACGCTTTTAAATAACGTTTTATAAAATATTATATGAAAAAAATATTATTTGTTTTAATGTTCTTATTTTTATTTTCTAGTGTTTGTGCTGAAGGTGTTCCCATCACGAATGTTTATTATTTTTATTCCACCGGGTGTTCGCATTGTGCTAAAGTTGCAGAGTCAGGGGTTTTAGATAAAGTTGCTTTG
>JBDRJI010000067.1:0-9185 GCA_043815105.1 archaeon | reverse complement strand
TGCTGACGGTTTTATTTGAAGATTGTTTTAAGCGATTGGTGAATTTGATGGAGATTAAAGCGTTTCCGTTTATAAAGGAAGATAGTTACAAGGGAAGATTTGATTATGTTTTTATTGAGGGAACTGTTTGTTTTGATGAGGATATTATTGCGATTAATAAGTTGAGAAAAAGGGCTGATAAAGTTGTTGCGTTGGGAAGTTGTTCTTGTTTTGGATGTGTTCCTTCGATGAAAAATTTTCGGGATAAGGAAAAAATTATGAAATTTGTTTATCCAAAACATAATCATTTGAAAGCAGAAGACCCGACGCCGATTGATGCTCATATTAAAGTTGATTATTATTTGCCTCAGTGTCCTCCTGATAAGAAAGAAATTTTGCAGTTTGTCGAGTGCGTGATTACAGGAAGAGAGTTTAAGCCGTATGTGAATCCTGTTTGTTTTGAATGCAGAAAAAAAGGAAATGTTTGTTTGTTAGAAAAAGGGGAAATATGTTTGGGGCCGTTGACTAACGGAGGATGTAATGCCCTGTGTCCTTCTAATAATACGACGTGTTACGGATGTCGGGGACCGTGCAAAGATGCAAATTATAAAGCGTTTTTGGATATGTTAAAAAAGAAGGGGTACACTCATAAGGATATGAAAGACAAACTGGAAACTTTTGCTGGGTTGCAATTTAAAGAAGAGGACAAGGAGGATGTTTCGAAATGGTTAGAGTAACATTGAAAATATTTCACATACCCATTTATTCAACTGCGGAGGTAATAAATGGTTAGAGAAATAAACAATGGCTAGAGAAATAAATTTGAATCATATTTGTAAGATTGAGGGGCATGCACACCTACATTTGCAAATTGAAAATAATAAGGTTAAGCAGTGTGAATTGAAAGCTGCTGAGGGGGCGCGGTTTTTTGAGGCGCTGGTAATTGACAAACATATTGAGGATGTTCAGGAAATAGTTTCTAGGATTTGTGGAATTTGTTCTAGCGCGCATAGTGTGGCTTCGGTTCAGGGAATTGAGGAAGCACTGGGAACTAAACCTTCGAGGCAACAAAAATTTATAAGAGAAATGTTAATTATTGGGGAAAGAATTCGGAGTCATACTACACATCTTTACTTTATGTCTCTTCCAGATTATTTTAATGCCTCTTCAGTGCTTTCTCTCGGGCCGGAACATAAATCAAAAATAGATGACGCCTTGAAAATAATTTCGTTAGGTAATAAAATTGTTGAAAATTTTGGTGGTCGGGAGATGCATCCTTTTCTTAAAATAAATGAGGAGTTGCCACACCCTGATTTCTCTGAGGTTTTGGAGAAATTGAAAAATTCAAAAAAGACGATTATAAGGACGATTAATTTATTTTCAAATCTTAAATATCCGCAATTAAACAGGAAGGCAAATTATCTTGCGTTAAAAAAGAATGATTGTTATGCAACCATTTCCGGGCGGATAGCTTCGGACACAAATAATTTCATCGACGACGATTATAAGAGATATCTAAAAGAAAGCATAAAAGAATATTCTACTTCCAAGTTTGTTTCAGAGGGAGACAATCCGTATATGCTGGGGGCTATGGCTCGTATAAATATTAATCATGGGCAGTTGGATTCTGAGACAAAAGGTGTTTTAACTAGAACATTAAATAAAATGGATTTGAAACTTCCATTAGATAATCCATATCATAATTTGATTTGTCAGGCGGTGGAGATATTGGAATCTATTAATAGAGCAATAAAATTAATTGAGGATGCTCCGCGAAAAGATAAAATTGAAAAGATAAAATTTCGTGCGGGTCACGGCGTTTCTGCGGTGGAAGCTCCTCGGGGAACTCTTTTCCACGAGTATAAAATTGATAAATCCGGGATAGTAACCTATTGTAATATTATTACCCCCACCGCTCAGAATCTTAGCATGATGGAGGCAGATATCCGTTTGGTTGTTGATAGATTGCTGGCAAAAAATACTTCACGAAGAGATATCGTCGATAAAATTGAAAAATTAATTAGAGCGTATGACCCTTGTTTTAGTTGCTCGACTCATTTTCTGAAAGTTAGTTGGCTTTAAGAATTTCTAAAACTTCTTTTCTAATTTCATCAAAATTTCCTTCTGGGGGAATTCCAATAATTTTACATTCTTTTCCAATCAGTTTTAAAACGTAACCCGCATCAAAATCGTGAGCACTTAATATGCTATCGTTTCTTAAATCGTCGATGCTGATTAATCTAACTTTCTCCAGTCCCTTCACAACATCTAATATAATTGGGTTTTCTACCTCGTTTAATATTTCCATCAATTGAAAGCTGTCTTTAATATTAATTATATCAAAGTCGTCGGGTAGGGAGTCGGATATTTTTTTCGCAAAAGAATCTTCAGCGATGAATTCGTTTCCGAGGGATAAAATTTTTACCATATAAATTTATGACAAGAAAGATATAAAAACGTTTTTAATTTAAATCTCTTATGAGTAAAGAGGTGAATGTTTCGAAAGATGAGTTTAAGGGGACGATTCTAATATTATTGACCGCTGTCATTTCTGGTTTTGCTATTATCGTGAATAAATTTTTTGTGGCTGAGATTGACCCGCTAGTGTTTACTGCGTTGAGGGCACTTTTTATCGGACTTATATTTTTGGCGATTTCTATTTATTTTTCTAAGGATAATAAAGGACATAAGTTTAAGCAAGCATCTTGGTGGTCTCTTTTGTTGATAGGAATTATTGGAGGGGCGTTTGCCTTCTGGTTGTTTTTCGCCGGGCTAAAAATGACGCTTGGTGGACGAGCGGCTTTTATCCATAAGACGTTACCGATATACGCTGTGATTCTGGCTTTTGTATTTTTGAAGGAAAAAATTTCGCAAAGACAATTGGTTGCGATGGGCGTTATGTTATTAGGATTGGTTTTAATGGAGTTTACGAAACTTTCCGCCGAAATGAGAATTGGAGATTTTTTAGTTTTGGGCGCGACAATCCTCTGGGCTATTGAAAATACTATTTCTAAAAAAGTTATGTTAAATAAGGAAAGTAATTGGGTTATAACATTTTCTCGAATGTTCTTTGGTGCGATAGTTTTGTTCGCGATAATTTTCCTGACGGGAAATGCAAATTTATTATTGACACTTACTTCTGCTCAAATAGTTAAAATTGCCGTTTCGGGATTGTTTTTGTTTGCGTATGTTCTGACGTGGTATTGGGGACTTAAATATATTAATCTGTCAAAAGCTTCGGCAATTTTACTTTTGTCGCCGGTGATTTCATTATTTTTGGGAATGGCTTGGCTTGGCGAACAGGTAATGATGTTGCAGGCGATTGGTTCTGTATTAATTTTGATTGGAGCTTATTTTGTTGTTAGGGCTAAAAGTGGGACTAGATAAAAAATTAGTCATAAATTTTCTCGACAGCATAAGCGTGATGGATTCTGACTTCGTCTCCAATTTTCGCATCCGAAATATACTCGCCAGACACCGGCCGTTTTTTTCCGTTATACTCAATTAAAAAAAATCCGTTTGGAAAAATTTCTATAATTTTTGCTACATGAACCTTGCAGAAGTCACAAAAACATTCTGGAAATTTTGCGTATGAACCTTCTTTTTCGTCAATATTTACATTATGGTTTTTATGCCAGTATTCTTTCATAACTTTCATATCCCAGTAATCTTCCACCCCCACTTCTTTAGCAAGTTTTTTTATTCTTCTGAATGCCGAGGGGAAAGACAACTCAATTATTTGTCTCGAGGGAAAATCCCCTGTTTTTACACTATTTTCTAATTCTTTATATCTCTCTTCAGTCATTGCTCCAACCTGAAATAAAACATGGGCACAAGGAAATGCATATTTTAAAAAAAATTCCTCGGAAGAAATCATGTTAATATTCTCTTATCACATTTAGATAGTCGGTCGCCTGTTCTTTCGGAACTTTCATCACTACGATTTTATTACTGACGATTACATAGTCTCCGAGTTTTATATCGTCGGTTAAAATTTTTGCTTTCCGTTTTTCAGCTTCGTAATCGACGACACAATCTCCGTTCGCCTTTATTTCAATTATTTTCCCGGGTATACTTAGACACATCTTATTTATAAATTATTTTTAATATTTTAATTTCCTGCCCCTCCGTAATTTTCGGGACTTGTCCGCATTTTGGACATTCAAAGATAACCATATCGTGCAACCTCTCTCTAATTTTTGGGATACCCTGATAACTGCAATCGCATTTTACTAAAGCATTTTTCTGATTTGCCTCGACATCCCATCCGGTTTTTTCTTTTATGTGAGACGCTAGATGAGATGCTTCAATGCCCGCCAACTCGCCAACCTCAATTACAAGTTTCGTTACATTTTCCCTTTCTTTGATGTTACTCAAAATTGCTTCTATGAAAGAGTGTTCGTGCATTTTATTTTCCCAAGAATTCTCTTAATTTTTTTGCAGGATTTTTTGCTTGTGTTATCGCAGAACTCACCGCAATTCCTTTTGCTCCGAGTTTCATTGCGATTTCTATATCTTCGTTGGTTTTTATTCCGGCTCCGACGATAAAATCGTATTTCAGCTTTTCCTTGATTTTTTTAATTAGCTCTGGCTTTGATTTACTAACAGAAACTTTTCCCGCAACTAATTCTGGCGGTTCAATAATTAGATAGTCGGGCTTTAGTTTTTTAATTTCTAGTGCCTGTTTAAGATCATTTACGAATATTGCAGTTTTTAATCCAATTTTTTTACATCTAATTATTGTCTTTTTTATTTCATCAAATTTTATTCTATGTTCGCTGTGGTTCAAAAAAACCCCTTTGGCTCCGTTTGATTTGATTGCTTCCGGCAGAATAAAACCAGTATTTCTTCCTACATCCTGGAAATCTGAATGCTGACAAAATATTTGCAGTTTTGTATTTTGTGACAATCTGTATATGTCGGTTGCTTGTGCACCAACAATAATTTTATCGTCGATATTTTCAATTATTTTTGCAAGCTTAATTACTTCAATTCCCTGCTTGTAGGTTTTCAAATTTATAATAATTAATGGCTTCATTTCCATATCACCTTTTTTATTTTATTTGTAAGTTTCTGTGGATCTTTGGCTTGCCAGACATTTCTTCCGATAGCGACACCAGTACACCCAACTTCCACTGCGTCTTTAATTTCTTTCAAAAGTTCGTTTTCATTTTTTTTGCTTCCACCAGCAATAACTACTTTTGCCTTACCCGCACTTTTTATTGCCCATTCCAAATCTTTTTTATTTCCGTTTGACTGCATTTTAATAATATCCGCACCAATCTCTAACCCAACTCTTGTAGCATATGCCATTAAATCTTTTTTAGTTTTCCCTTTCACGCCTTTTCCTCGAGGATAAATCCAACAAACTACTGGTAAATTTTTTTTATGCGCCTTTCTTTGTATGTTCTCAAATTCGGACAGCATTTCTTTCTCATACTCACTTCCAATATATATCGTATATCCTACAGCAACCGCGCCCAAATTAATTGCTTCTTCAACCGTGCAAAGTTGTTTTGAAATTGGTTCTCCTTTTACCAAATTGGTTTTCCCGTTAAGCTTAACAATTAAAGGAATTTTGCTCTCCTTTATTTCTTTATTATATTTTTCCACTATCCCTTTTTGAAAAATAATACCCGTAAACTTCCCCTTTTTTGCAATTTCAATTATATATTTTGGGTCTACATTCTTATCATTAAAATCTGTCGGCCCGTGTTCCAATCCCTGATCGTATGCTAAAAACATTGCCTTGCCCTTCCTGAGAATTTTGTTTATGTTTATCATTTTATTTCAACTTCATCCTCAGCAAATTATTTTTTGCTCCAAAATATTTAATTACAGACTCTCCTTCTCTCAAACCAAGCTTTAGGCTTTCATTAATTCCCTTTCCTGCCATAATACCAGCGACGAATCCAGAGGCAAATGCGTCTCCCGCCCCAGTTCTTTCAACTACTTTTATTTTGTTAGGTTTAATTGAATATTTTTTCATTCCATCGTAAGCATAAACCAATTTATTTTTATCTGTTATCACTACAGTTTTCGGACCCAGTTCTCTGACACAGATTATTGTGTCTCCTTTTTTATTGTATCTTTTACAAAGCATTTGTGCTTCTTCTTTATTTAGAATAAGTACGTCAGTAATTTTCAAAAGCGGGAGTATGTTTAATTTTTTTATTAAATAATCGCTTGGATTGAAGGCTATTTTTGTCCCTTCTTTTTTCAATTTTAGCGCAAGTTTTTTTTGCGTTTCAAAACTTTTGCCCAATAGTGAAGAGTAGTATAGCCATTTGGTTTTGAATTTTGGAAGCTCGGTAATTTTTATATTATTACTCGGACCCTTGAACGTTAAAATAGTTCGGTCTTTGTCCTTGCTATCAAGTATTATTGAGTATCCAGTTTTATCTTTAGATTTAGAACCGAGAAATTTAACATTTTCTTTTTTCAACATGGCAAGAATGTCCTGCCCGTTTTTGTCGTCGCCGATTTTACATATTGAACCGGTTTTAAATCCTAATCGTGCAAATGCAACTGCGGTATTTGTGGCACCTCCGCCAATGTCAAACTTCAAATTATCAATTAATATTTTTGAACCGGCATCATAATTAAATGAATTAAGCTTTCTATTAAACTCCGTATCTACAAAAGTATCTATAACTGCGCTTCCGAAAGTAACCACATCAAATTTCATTTCAACTCCTTTAAATAAAAAAGGATTGGAATTAATAAAGGTTTGTTTATTTTTTGTAATACCCCAACGCTCCTAGTCCCAGTAATTTCTCTCCGGATATATAACTCAGTAACGCGCCACCGGACAAACTTATATGATTAAATTTTTTCTTTGGCAACTTATATTTTTTTATAGTATCGCTTAAATGTCCTCCACCAACCAAACTAAATCCTCTCGACGAAGCTATCGCCTTCAATAACGCGACTGTCCCTTTTGCGAATTTTTTATCTGAAGAAAATCCAGCAGGTCCTTTCATATAAATTGCTTTTGCTTTTTTAATTTCTTTAACGTATTTTTTTATTGTATTTTTTCCAATATCCATTATTTCATATTCTAAGGGAAAATCTTCTAGTAAAAATTCTTCTCGTTTGTTGTTTTTCACGACGGCAAAGTCGGTCGGAGTTTCAACATTTTTTAACTTCTTTTTTAGCTTCAATTTAAATCCTTCATAATCTCCACTTACGAGCGCATTTTTTTCTAGGTATTTATTTTGGTAGCCGAGGTTTTTACCTTTCGCCACAAGACACATTTGTCCAAATAATCCACAAGCAAGAACTTTATTCCCCCTTAAGAGTTTAATGTCCGATTCTGGTTTTGCCCCGCCCAAAATATACACGCATTTTTTTAATGAAATTTTTTCTAACGCTTTCAATTCTGCCTCAGCCAATGAACCAATACAACTACTTGGTATTTTTTTTGGAAATCCGACAATTGAGGTGTGATTTCTGTGGCACACCGAAAAAGCATCATTAATAAACACATCAAATAAGGGCGACAGATTTTTCAATAATACATTATTTTTTTTCTTTGGATTAAATTCGTCTTTTACAAATCGAACGTTATCTAATAAAATCGCATTACCAGCTTTTATGTTTTTTATTTCACTTATTGCCTTTTCTCCACAAACATCCTCGACAAATTTCACTTTTGTATATTTAGATAATAATTTCGCGTGCTGTTTCAAACTAAGAAAATTTTCTTTTCCGAGATTTCCCTGATGCGCTAATATCACAATTTTCGCCTTTCGTTTTTTGAGCTCCTTAACGGTTTCCGACGCTTCAATAATTCTTTCAGATAAAATGATCCTTTTTCCTACGTTGTCCGAATTTAAATCCGCTCTCAATAAAACTCGTTTACCTTCTACGTCAAAATCTTTTAGTGTTTTAATTTTCATTTTAGACTTTTGTAACTTGACAAAATTTATTTGAGTATTTTAATCAAATCAACCATTCTGCAACTATATCCATGTTCATTGTCATACCACGAGAGAATTTTTATCATGTTCCCATTCGCCTTGGTTAATTTAGAATCAAATACCGACGAGTGCGAGTTTCCAATTATGTCAGAGGAAACAATTTCGTCCTCGGTATATTCCAGAACATCTTTTATTTTTTCGGCTTTGTTTTTCATAATTTTATTTATTTCCTCTGCTGTTACGGATTTATTTAGTGTGGCTACAAAATCGGTAATGCTCCCGCAAGCAACCGGTGCTCTAATCGCCATTCCATCCAATTTGCCTTTGAGGTTTGGAATCACTTCTGATACTGACTTGGTTGCGCCGGACGTTGTCGGGATTAAATTTATTGCTCCCGCTCT
Source organism: archaeon (assembly GCA_043815105.1). GTDB lineage: Archaea > Nanobdellota > Nanobdellia > Pacearchaeales > GW2011-AR1 > JAGVXH01. The sequence goes on along the minus strand of JBDRJI010000067.1, from coordinate 883 downwards.
TGCTCTCCTGGTATTTCTATGAAAACTGTCCAAAATATTTTGGTCATTTGTATACGCATGAATTGTTGTCATATATCCCTTTCTTATTCCAAATGCGTCGTCAAGAATTTTTATCACTGGCGCTATACAATTTGTTGTACAAGATGCGAGAGAAATTATTTTATGGTTCTTTTTCAGTTCTTTTTCATTGACCCCAAACACTATCGTTACATCTGGATTCTTTGCAGGTGCAGTTATCACAACTTTTTTAGCTCCGGCAGTCAGATGTTTTCCGGCTCCCTCTCTGTCTGTAAAAACACCTGTGGATTCAATCACCACATCAACTCCCATATCTTTCCACGGAAGTTTCTCCGGGTTGTCTTCGGATAAAATCAATATTTTCTTTCCTGCAACTTTTATAAAATTTTTTCCAACTTCTATCTTCTTGTCATAGACGCCGTATACAGAATCATACTTTAATAAATAAGCCAATGTTTTTATATCCGATCTATCATTTATCGCGACTATATTGATGCCTTTTTCAATTGCCCTCTTAAAAAAAACCCTACCAATTCTACCAAATCCATTTATCGCTACTTTCATTTTACCTCTTGCATTTTTAACTCAATTCAAATTAATAAAGCTTTCCTTAATATTATCGACGCTTCCCAACTCCAATCTTCCCACAATATTTCGCAACCGGACATTCCGAACACCAGGGTGAAACGGGTAGACAGGTTTCTCTGCCGAACTGAACAAATGCCGAATTAAAATTTTTCCAATATTTTTTTGGTAAAATTTTCATAAGCTCAACCTCTGTTTGCTCAGGAGTTTTTGTTTTAATCCACCCAAGTCTATTTGGAATCCTGTGGCAATGAACATCAATTGGTAAAACCAATTTTCC
>JBDRJI010000066.1:0-8174 GCA_043815105.1 archaeon | reverse complement strand
TGTTTAAATAAGGTGAAAAATAAAAAATGATGTTTAAATCTGGGACGCCGATGTATTCTTATGAAGTGGTTCGTGAGAGTGGGGAGAATGTGATGTATATTAATTATCTTGGTGCGAATTTTGTACCGTCGTTGATTGATTCCGCAGAGGTTATGGGGAGGACGATTGATAATTTGAAAGAGGATCCAAATATTGCTAGAATTGTTTTTGTGCAGCAGAGGAATTATTCTCATGATTTTTCCCAAGTTGAGATGTTGGTTGAAATTGCTAATCTTTCGGATTTTTTAATTAAGCAGGAAAAAATTGTGTCGGTTGAAAAATTGTCGCATTTGGAATCGTCTTATTATGAGGCGTATGCTTTTTTTAATCATATTATTAATGAGCTTTTGTCTACGGATCCCGTTAAAGCCTATCGTGAGCTGAAAGGAATGTTGTTTAGTAAGAGGGCTTTGTTGGAGAGGGACAAGAATTTACAAAAGTATGTTAGGATAATTGAGAAGGTTGTTGGTTTGTTTGATGAACTTATGATAATTAAGAAGCTGAAAGATTCATTTGATTCTTATGGCGTTGACGATAGGGAGATTTATTCTGAGGTTTTCCGAGCAGACATTATGCCAAATTTTACTTTTACTCGAATGATTGCCAGAATTCCCGAGGATGCGGAGATTGTGAAACAGTATTCTATCGCAGAAGGAAGTGATAAAAGTTTGGTTAGTATTTTTCGTCGTCCGAATAAGGCAAAGTTGGTTTATCATTTGTCGCCTCCTGAATATTTATTGGATGAGGATCATCATATGCTTTTAAATTTGGCGAGGAATGTTTTAATTGAGCACAGACCCACGTCGGAAGAGTTTAATGATCCCGAACGGACACGGCAGATTTTTTTTAATGTTGCGCGTGATTTGTTGAGTGATTTGGCGGGAAGTAGGAATATTAATTTAAGTTATGGAGAATTGAAGAAGTTGGCGAACATTTTGGTGAGGCATACGATTGGTTTTGGGGTGTTGGAAGTTTTGTTGCAGGATGAGAGTTTGCAGGATATTATGGTGAATGCTCCGGTTTCGTTGTCTCCTATTTTTGTTAAGCATAATGATTTTGACGAGTGTGTTACAAATTTAATTCCGTCGCAAGAGGATGCGGATTCTTGGGCGGCTAAGTTTAGGATGACGTCGGGCCGTGCATTAGATGAGGCGAACCCGATTTTAGATACGAACTTGGAGATGGGGGGGGTTAGTTCAAGGGTTGCTATTATTCAACAGCCTTTATCTGCGGGTGGTTTGGCTTATGCACTGAGAAGACATAGAACTAAGCCGTGGACTTTGCCTTTGTTTATTAAAAATAAAATGATTGATAGTTTGGGTGCGGGGCTGTTGAGTTTTATGATTGATGGTGCTCGGACGATGCTGGTCGCGGGTACTCGGTCATCGGGTAAAACTTCTTTGTTGGGTGCTTTGCTTTTAGAGATTATGCCGAGTCATAGGGTTATTACTGTTGAGGATAGTGTTAGTGGGGATGCATCAATTTTAATATGGCGTAAAGGTGTTTATGAAAAAATTAGTATAGGAAGTTTGGTCGATATGCAAATAGATAAATATGGTTTTGTGGATGCAGATGGCAGAGAGAAGGCTTTTAATTTAGAGGGGATTAAGGTATTTTCTTTTAATAGAGATGGACGAGTTGCCTTGTCTAAGCCAAGCAAATTTATTAGACATAAAAACACTAAGGATGTTTATGAGGTAGAGACCATTTCTGGGAAAAAAATTAAAGTCACTAAAGATCATTCCCTTTTTTCTCTTGATGTTGACAATTTAATTAGGACCATTAAACCAACTTATTTAAAAGAAAAGGATTTTATTGCTATTCCGAGAAAGCTTAATTTTGGTAATGAAAGAGAATTTATAGATGTTTTGTCCTTTTTGGGAGATGTTGAAAAAAGAGTTTATGTTTTGGGCAAACCGATTAATAATTATCTTGATAAAAACAGAAAAGAGTTATTTGATTTGTGTTATAGATTAAATTATAAGAAAGCTACTATTCAGTCCTGGACTATAAATAAGATTTTGCCGTATGCTGTTTACATTAAATTAAAAAAACAGATTGGTGACGGAGAATTTTTTATTAAAAGCTATTCTTCGTCTAAAATTATTCCTGCACGGATAAAGTTAAATGAGAATTTTTTAAATTTTTTAGGCTTATGGCTTGCTGATGGTTGTTATGATAAGAAATCTGTTTTGATTTCTGTCCAAGAAGAAGAAAATCGTGAGGTGGTTTGTAATGTGGCTAAGGAGCTGGGGGTAAATGTCAAGATGCATAGTGATAAGTTTAGTTTTATGTTAAATTCTGGACTATTTAGAAATGTAATGGAGAAGATATTGCTTTTTAGAGGAAATTCTTATACCAAAACAATTCCAAGTTGGATTTATGGGCTTTCAAATAGGCAGGTGGGATGGTTATTAAAAGGATTTTATAGTGGGGATGGTTGCGTTTCTGATAAAGAGGTAGTATTTTCAAGTTGCTCAAGCGAATTAGTAAAAGATGTTTCCACGTTGTTATTGAGGTTTGGCATTATTCTTAGGTATTCAAGTATTAAGAGAAAAGATAAATGCATAAATTGTAGGATTGGAGATAACGACATGATTAAACTTTATAGAAAGCATGTGGGTTTTTTGGTGAATAAAAAAAAGGAGAGGCTGGAAAAGCTATGTTCTAGAAAATCAAGTCATAATACCACAGATTTAATTCCTTTAGATTTGATTACAAAGAAGAAGTTAAGAAAAGAACTTGGCGGGATTTTCAGCTCTCAGGATTATATTACGCGAAATAATAATTTAGGTATAAGAAAGCTGAAATCCCTTATTGGTGGATTAGCCAAAGGGGGGCTTAAAGATAAATTAACTAATCTTGTGAATTGTGATTTATATTGGGACAAAGTTAGAAGTGTTAAAAAAGTAAATTATAAAGGGTATGTTTATGATATTTCTGTTCCTGGAGACGAAAATTTTATTTGTGAAAATATACTGGCACATAATACCTTGGAGCTTCCTGTGTCAGCTATGAGGAAATTAGATTATGACATTTTGTCAATGAAGGTTCGTTCGGCTTTAATGGGGGAGTCTACCGAGGTTTCGGCGGAAGAGGGAATTAGGGCTTCATTGCGTCTTGGCGATTCGTCTTTGATTGTTGGGGAAATTCGTTCAGCTGAGGCGAAGGCATTATATGAGGCGATGAGGGTTGGTGCGTTGGCAAATGTCGTCGCTGGTACAATTCATGGCGGCTCGCCGTATTCTGTTTTTGATAGGGTGGTTAATGATTTGGGTGTTCCGATTACTTCGTTTAAAGCGACGGACTTGATTGTTGTTGCTAATCCGATTAAGTCGGCCGACGGTTTGCATTCGTGGCGTCGGGTTTTGCAGATTGCAGAGGTTCGGAAACATTGGACGAAGGATCCTTTGACTGAGGGAGGGTTTGTCGATTTGATGAAGTATGATGTTAAGGATGATATAATGAAGCCATCAGATGATTTGATGAATGGAGATTCTGAAATTATGAAAGAGATTGCATCTAATGTTAAGGGGTGGGCTGGGAATTGGGATGCGGTTTGGGATAATGTTGTTCTTCGTCAGAAAATTAAGCAAGAGACTGTTGATTTTGCGGAGAGGATGAAGATGCCGGAATTATTGGAAGCGGAATTTACAGTGAAATCAAATAACGCGTTTCATCAGATTAGCGATAAGGTGACTAAAGAGATTGGGTTGCCGACTAGCGAGGCCGTTTTTCCAAAGTGGAGGCGGTGGTTGGAAAAGGAGAGTAAGAAATTACAATTGTAATTGATATATACTTCGTTGGATAACCGCTCGCGTACGTTTGTACACCACGCGAACATCCGCCTCGTCTAAATCTAATTACAATTGTAATTTAAGGGGTTGGCGAGGGGTTGAGTAAGTTTTATAAACACTTTTTTATTAGATGAGATATGAGAAAGGGTGTGATATTGAGGGGCAAGGTAAGTTTTGTGTGTTTGATTTTGGGGGTTGTTTTGGTGTCTGTTTTTGTTTTGGCAGCCTCCGTTGCTCCAACGGATTTAGTGTTTGATAAAAATACAACTTTGGAATATGATAAAGAAGGAAATTTTACCGTTAATTGGACTACAGGGGGAGGAGATGAAGTTAATTATACAATTTGGTTAAGTATTGATGGCGGAACTTCTTGGTTTGCATCGGAAGATAACGATAGCGCTACAGGTTATTCTTTCAGTAATTCAACAGATGCAAATTATACTTTTAAAATTCAGGCAATTAACGATACTTTAGATGATGCAAACTCTTCATTAATTTCGATGGTTGTTGATACAACTGTTCCTGAGTTGGTTTATGCTTCTGGAATGAATGTTGACAATGCAAATGTAAGTCAAAATTGGGTATTTGTAAATATTACTGCTTCGGATACGAACAATGCAACAGTTTCCTATTCTATATATAATTTAACGGGTCTTTGGAATCAAACTAATTTTGTAGATTCTTATGTTACAACAACAATTAATTGGACGGGGTTGGCCGAAGGAGTTTATTATTATAATGTAACTGTTAATGATTCTGCTACTAACGAAAATTCGACTTTAACTAGAACAATAACTTTAGACGTGACAAATCCGGTAGCATCAGCGTCGTGTTCTCCAAGTTCGGGTGTTGCGGGCAGTATTACGTGTACATGTAGTGGAACAGATACGGGCGGTTCGGGAATTAATTTATCTTTGACAACGGCGAGTTCAACGCCTTCTGCTACGGGGACATATACGTGTTCTGTAACTGATTATGCGGGAAATTCAAATACTTCCAGTGCTAGTTATACTATAACTGCAAGCAGTAGCAGTAGCACCTTTGTTCCAATTTATCGTCCTTCGGAGTCCAAGCTTTCTGAAGGATACGACATTTCTTTAGGTAAGAATTATCAGGTGAACTTTCGAATTTCCGAGCAAGATCATATTTTGAAGGTCAACAATATTTCCACAGCCAGTGCTACGATCACTATATCGAGTGATCCTATTACTTTAGAGATTAATATTGGGGAAACTAAAAAGGTAGATTTAGATGATGATGGGTATTATGATTTGTCTATCTATCTTAAGGATATCAAGTTTAGTAAGGCTAATTTTATTTTGACTTCCATCAGCGAAGCAGTTAGTAGTAGCGATTCTACTGTTCAAGATGAAGAGGTAGGAGATGGAGAGATAGCGCAAGATGGTGTCGTGGCTGAGGGTGTTGCGGAGGTAGATGAAGAATCTAATTACATGATTTGGATTATTATTTTGGCGATAGTTTTAGTGGTTATTGGAGTTGTTTTTGCTAAGAATTTTAAAAAATTTAAGGAGTAGGAAGTTTATTCTTATGGCAGGTTTGTGATTATATGATATAATGGGTTTTATATGGATAGATAATATTTGTCTATAAATAGGGACTTAAGTCCATAAAATGAGACACACCTGATGAATAACTTTATATAATGTTTTTGTCTTATGTTTGAGACTTAAGTCCATAAAATGAGACTAAATAATAGAGAAAAAATATTGGAAGTTTTTTATGAATTTCCCGAGAAAGTGTTTACTGTTAGAGAGGTCGCTAAAATTTCTGGGGTTGCGAGGGCGACGGCTCACAATATTTTAATTGAATTAAAAAAAGAAGGAATGATTGATAAGGATGGTAGAGCAAGTTGGGGTAGGATGTTTTTGACTAAGAAGGTTAATTATTATGTTGAGAAGATTGTTGATTCTGGGCTAGTTGATTTTTTAATTGAAAAGCTTGTGCCGTCTGCAATTATTTTGTTTGGGAGCGTTGGGAAGGGAGACTCTGTTAAGGAGAGTGATGTTGATATTTTTGTTGAGAGTGCTATTGATAATGCTGATGAATTTATTATGAATTTAGATTTGAAGAAATTTGAGAAGAAGATTGGGCATAAAGTTGAATTATTTATTGAGGGAAAAATTCTTGATTTAAAAAAGAGAAATCCCCATTTGTTTAATAACGTGGTTAATGGTGTTAAATTGTATGGAGTATTTGATATTAAATGAAAATTGATATTATGCCTTGGAGTGTTTGTGAGCGAAGTTTTATTAGAAAAATTGGAAGGGATGATGAAGAAATTGCTTCGATAATTGAAGGTGCGATGCTGAGAAAAAAGAGGGCAGATGAAACTTTTAGAAATAATAAATATGTTAGCTTTGTTATGGAGGATTATTATGAGATTATTAAAGAGATATTGGTTGCCTATATGTTGAAAGGCGGATTAAGAAGTAAAAATCATCAATGTATGATAAGTTATTTTTTAATGAAAAATCCTGATTATGATATTGAGGCTAGGTTGATTGGACAGATGTGTTTTTATAGAAATAAATTAAATTATTATGGAAAGAGTGTTCCTAAAGTTTTTGTTTTAGATAATTATGAGAATTTTAACAAAATAATTAAATTGATTTTGAAGTTAATTGAGGATGTGAAAAATGAATAAACCAACTACCGACGATATTCTGAAGAAATACGGGTCAAAGATAGAGTCGCAGATGAAAGGATATTCTGGGAATACTCAAAAGTTTTCGCAAAGTTATGAGAAATTTAGAGAATCAATGTTGCCTGAGTTTAGTCGGTATGAGAGATGGTGTAAGTCGCTCGGGAATTTGTTTAAGATTAAGGTGGGAGATAAAGATAGGGTGCGTATTGAGAAAAGTGTTGAGATTGCACATTTGAATATTACAGCTTCGGAAGTGGTTGTTTTTGCGACGATGCTTTTGTTTTTGACTTTGTTTGGAGGGGCGTTATTTTTTGTTGGGATATGGTTATTGACGGGTGCGTATTCGTTGATGTTTTCGTTTTTCGTTTTTTTGTTTGCGATATTTTTATTCTTTTATTCTTCTAAAACTCCTGAGCGTTTGGCGATGAAATGGCGACTAAAGGCGTCGTCGCAAATGATTCCGGCAATTTTGTATATTGTTATTTATATGAAACACACGTCGAATTTTGAGAAGGCGGTTGGTTTTGCGTCGGAGCATTTAGAACCACCTTTGTCTTCCGATTTTCGAAAGATTTTTTGGGATGTTGAGGTTGGGCGGTTTTCGACGATAAAAGAAAGTATTGATAATTATTTGGTTGGCTGGAAGGATTATAGTATGGAGTTTGTCGAGGCGTTTCATTTGATTGAGTCGAGTTTGTATGAGCCTGATGAGGCTAGGCGGATTGGTGTTTTGGAAAAGTCGTTGCAGGTTATATTGGACGGGGTTTATGATAAGATGTTGAAATATACGCACGAGGTGAAAGCGCCGTTGACGAATATTTATATGTTGGGGATTGTTTTGCCGACGCTGGCTCTGGCAATTTTACCGCTGGCTTCGACGATGATGAGCGGTGCGATTAAGTGGTATCATGTACTTTTACTTTTTAATATTTTGATTCCGTTTATGGTTATTTATATGACGGGGGATGTTATGATGAAGAGGCCGGGGGGTTATGGAGAATCGAGCTTATTGGAGAAAAATCCTTTGTATCCAAAATATAAAAGTAATGCTGCTTATTTTAAGGGGATTTTGATTGCGTCGCCTTTATTTTTAATTGGGTTGATTCCGTTTCTCTGGAGATATACAGCAATTCCGATTTGGTTGGGGACGACAAGGGATTATTCTTGGTCTCAATTAGGTCTCGGGTTTTTTGGGAATTCTGGTGCGTTTGGAATTTTGACGGATAGTGCAGGAAATATAAGTGGTCCGTTTGGTCCTCTGGCCTTGATTATGAGTTTACTTATTCCTATTTCGATTGCGATGGTTTTTGTGATTGTCTTTAAGTCAAAGACAGAAGAAATTTCAGAAACAAGAAAAAAATATAAGGATGTGGAGCGGGAGTTTACGTCTTCGCTGTTTCAGTTGGGGAATAGGATTGGGGATGGTTTACCTGCCGAGATTGCGTTTGCGAAAGTGGCGGAGTCGACGAAGGGGACGGCGACGGAGGGATTTTTTAAGATTGTTAATGAGAATATTCAGCAGTTGGGTATGAGTTTGGAGCGGGCGTTGTTTGATCCGAGTAGAGGTGCAGTTGTGTTTTATCCTTCTCAGTTGGTGGCTACTTCTATGCGTATTTTGACTGAGTCTGTTAAGAAGGGTTTGCAGGTTGCGGCTCGGAGTCTGATGGCGATTA